>JACOEF010000274.1 GCA_024998705.1 Nitrospira sp. | reverse complement strand
AGTGTCGACGCGATCAGCTGATAGCCGTCCCGCACCTCCCGCTCACGGGCCAGCTGCTCATCAAATGTATTTAGCGCAGACTCGTTGAATTGGAAGAATCGGAGGCTGCCGCACTCCTCGGCAATACCGATCGTCAGGTTGACGTCACGCCGACGCCATTGTCCGAACAACCGCATGGCTTCCGGATTGGGATCAATATTGATCCCTCGCCAGCCACGTCGAGAGAGCAAATACGTATTGGAGAACCGGAACGGATGATGGGCACCAACATCGACATAAAACCCATGCCGCTGTCCCTCAAATAGGCGATTCAACACAAGGTCCTCACCCTCTTGAGCATACGAGCACTGCACTTCGGGGCGAACTGCCCGCACGATGGAATACACAACGGTGCTCAGGCAATTGACGAAGAAGTCACGCATAGCGTCTCAATAGGGCTGATCGATCCACGTCAGAACGTGAGCGGCTGAGGCTCCGCACGGAGCTGGGCAAACTCGAGGACCCGCTCAAACTGTTCTGACACCGCCGGATCATGAGTAATGCAAATCACGATACGCTCCCGGTAGGCTTCAAGAATACTCGCTAATAATTGACGGCGAAGAGGCACATCTAATGCGTTGACGCTTTCATCCAAAATCAGTACGTCGGGATTTCGAACCAATGCCCGGGCAATCGCCAATCGCTGCCGTTGTCCCCCAGAAAGATTGCTCCCCTGATAGGTCACCAGAGTATTAAATCCGTCCGGAAGTCGGTCAATGTCAGCGTCGATGCACGTAACCTGACAGGCCTCTCGCACCGCATTCAACGTGACATCGGCACCGAAGGCGACGTTGTTAAATATCGTATCGTTGAAGAGACGGGCATGCTGCTCCACAACCCGAACGTGCTCCCGGAGCCATTGCGTAGGCACTCTGGAAAGATCTACATCGTTCACGGCAATGTGCCCACTTTGAAAAGCGTAAAACTTCAGCAACACATCGACAAACGTTGATTTGCCAACCCCGGAAGGACCCAACACCGCATAGTTGTTGCCGGCCTCGAATGAAACCGTAAATTCCCTCAACACCGGGGCATTCCGAGAATATCCGAAGGAGACATTCTTGAATCTGATATGGCGAATGGCCTGAGGGATCGTGGTCTCCTCCGGGGCAGGCACCAACACGGGCCGTGAAGACACATCGTGAAGAACTCGTCTCAGATCATCCCCTGCGCGAAGATCTGCCACCAGACGCAGAAAAATATCGATAGCCTGTCCGGCCACCGGGAAAAATCGCAACAAAAGCACGACCGCCACCATGATCAGGGGAACATGGGCCGAGACTGCCGACGCATCGATCACCCACAGAATCGCCGCTCCGCTTACCAGCACGAGAAGCAGCGCCGGCACGAAACTCGACAATAGGGAAAGCGCATCGACACGAAAACAGGTCTTCGCGTATCCATAAATCATCCGTTTATACTTCTGGCTGACGAAATCTTCAGCCGTATAACTGCGAACGGTCCTCAACGAATTGAGTGCGTCAAGAAAGTGCGAATTGAGATCCCGAGACTCTTGTTGCTGCCGTGCTCCCAGTTCATGTACTTTCCGAAACGTTTGCGCTAAAGACAGCAAGGACAACGCTAAAAATCCCAGCACTCCCATCGCAACCCACCACGACTGATAGACAAGGGCTGAAAAATAGAGCACACCGAGCACCGCCACCGGAATAAGACGGAGCAACGCCGTGATGACCTGACTCGCCCGGTTCGCCTCGTCGCCGGCCAGGTTAATGAAATACCCCACGCTACGCTCCTGAAGCTCCTCGAAAGCGAGCGTATTCACAAACGTTGTGAACGCTTCGGATGAGAAATGTGCGATCATTTGCCGCGTGAGATAGGACACGAGCACACTCGAAGCAAAGGACGTCACCAAACGCGATCCGATGAGTATCAAAAACACAGCCAGATAAAACTCGATAGCTGGGGCATACCCAAGCCACTGCGGAACACTCACCCATTTACTGGTCGAGGGAATGCTATGCCCTACCGCCAATTCCGTTAACGGGACCAGACTCGTCATGGCCGCCAGCTCCGTCGCGACCGAGATCAGGGACAGCATGACACAGACAACGAGCAGCGGAAATTTCAAAACCGCATACGCCACCAGCGAACGAATAGTCGACAGCCACGACGCGGCTGCGCTCCAGCGAACACCGAACAGCGGCATCATTCCTGCCATTTCCCTACTTGAGGCCCACATAATTTGTTTCGCACGCGAACCCCTAACCGGCGGAATGGATTCGTGAGGCGCTGCCACATGACTGACTGAAACACACTAAATCGAGCCCTTCGGTGAAGCCGAATAACATCATCTTTCAGCCGCGTGGCTTCGCCGGAAGGAAACAGCGCTGCCTGACCGGCTTGATCGAACAGATGATACGCTTCGGTATAGAATCCGTACGCGCAGTAGAGCACAGCCAGACGACGAACTCCAAGTGCGTCGCCGGACTCCAAGAGTGTCGTCGGTTTCACACAGTAGAGTACGTCGGCCTCCCAGACCCGCTTACTAAGCGATGCGGAGTCAGCGTGGACACCGAATACGTTCTCCGAAAGATAGCGGTAGCTTCCAGAAACGAACCGGTGAATGCGGGCCAAACGCACGTCCAGTAATTCGAGACCAAGATCACGCAAAAACTGATCGATGTCCCCAAACCCAGGCTGTCCGATATACCCACCCGGAAATCCGACCTCCAGTTCAGCCCCCAGCAGTGTTCGGCCCCGCGAGGCACCGAGTCCCTGAAGAATTTCCAACTCCGCGCCTTGAACGTCAGCCTTTAAGAAATCCAAGCGTGGGATTCCACCTTCGTCGAGCACATCCTCAAGACGACGCGTGTGAACCCGTTGCTCCTCAACGGGAAAGAAGTAGGCCTGCTCGGTCAGTCTGAGGGCGGCATCAGACCCCGGCCGCAACAGGGAACTTCCCGTCGGGACATTCGTCACATACAGCGTCCGCTCGCCACCTTGACGTGACAGCGCTGTCTGGAAGACCCGGGCGTCGACACCGAGGAGCTGACGAAGTTCTTCTGCTCGCGTGGGATGCGGTTCGAAAAGACAGAGGAGAGACACAGGGGCCAGCAGCTGCAGATGGGCCGGTAACCCATACGCTGCGCCGGCATCCGCAATGATCAAGCGCTGGTCGCCGAGCAATCGTTCAAGGATCGGCTTAAGTGCCGTCTGCTCCTTAGATTGACTCACGGCGGATCAGGCGACCTCGGAAGTTACAGTCAAGGTATGCCTCAATCGTCGGATATAGTATCGAAGCCGAGCAAGGCCGTCCTTTGCCGAGCGATACGGACGTGGCACTTTCGCTCCCGATGCGCGAAGCGCGATCTGTATCGCCCAGCGCTCACCCCGAGACACCTGCGATCCACGATGGATTCCGGCGGCGCCATGGAACAGCACGACAGTTCCCGCACGCCCCGTGAACACATGCTCGTCTGTCAGCAACCGTTTGGACATCGGAGAGCCATCGATCACATCGTCGCCAAAATGAGTCGAGCCCCGAAAACTGCTCGGGAGACACATCAACTCTTGGCGATGGGATGCCAAATGGAAGCGAGGTCGATAGTACCCTCCCTCATAGTCGAGTCCATTCTGCGCTCGCTCAAAATAGGCGTCCTGCTCACAGTCAAATCCCTTGTACAAGGCAATCAGAAAAGGCGACCGCACCCACCGGTGACTCCCACGTACGAATCGAAATGCCCCATTCTCAGGCTCCACGTCGGTGAGATACAGCATGACCTTCACAATATCGCAATCCGCATCCAGGTGCATATAGGCAGTGGCGGTGGTGTCGATGCCGACATCGGCGTAACACCCCTTGTACCACGCTTGCCGTTCATGCGCGTGATCCAGGGCTGCATAAAGAAGCTCCATACGACACCCCGAATACGCGCCGGCGAGCTCGAACACTCGCGAGCGTTGTAAGGCCGACTGAAGCAACTGTGCGGCTGGCGAGTGCAGATCGAGCGCCATCGCGCAACGCCCCCACGGCAACCTAGCGGCTTGTTGCCTCAATAACTTACGCTCCCACCACATCTTCTCCCACAGGCGTGCCACCACATCTTCCCTGGAGTCAAGGCATACCACGCCATCGGTCTTGAGAACCTCCAGCTTCCCCTCTTCCGCCGGGGTAAGTACCGGCTGATACCGGGCAGAATAACTCCAGACCTTGAATTTCCACTCATCTAACAGCGACTGTTTCGCGACCTCTATGGCTCGGACCGTATAGTCCGCGATCCGGCCGGTCAGGCCACCTGAGCCGAGCGCATAGGCCTGCAATGCGTCAATCCGGCGCCCAACTACCTCGCCGAATCGGACGTCCACGTCTTCCGTCTTGCCGTCAGCCTGCATCAGTAAATCACGAAACGCCGTATCGATCCCCGCTACCTCCCTGCCTATTCGATCATCATCGAGCGAGCAGAGGTACTCTGTCGAGGCGTAAGCAGGGTGTGCGGAATAGTCGACACGCGGGAATGCGGCCATCTCTGACTTAGGTGGTGTGACCATGGTGTTCATGTGACCTCTGGGATTCGGACCACGAAGG
The DNA here is from genome assembly GCA_024998705.1 of Nitrospira sp. Taxonomy (GTDB): domain Bacteria; phylum Nitrospirota; class Nitrospiria; order Nitrospirales; family Nitrospiraceae; genus Nitrospira_A. The sequence goes on along the minus strand of JACOEF010000274.1, from coordinate 7,425 downwards.
CCGACTCTATTTGCCGGCAGTTAGAGCCTACTGCCGAACACGAGCTCGGAATCGTATCGGACGTGCGTATACGCAATGTTTTCCCAAGCTGCTGTTCGAACACTTAACGTAGCCCCTTTTGCGTACCCCGGTTCTTTCACTTCGATCCTGAACGATGACTCGCCGCCTTGCCACCGCTCCAGATGCCACGGTGGCACCACCGACCACACCGACACGTACCATTTCACCGATACGTACTTGATGCGAAGTAGAACAATTTGACTATTCTAGTGCGAGCAACCGTGCAGCCAGTGTATCGCTTCTTCCAGTCGAGCGGGGGCCGAACAGCGCCTTCCCGATGCGAACCAATTCAGACCGGAGCGCCCATCCTTCTTCATTCTCTGAAATGTCAGAAAATGTACCCTCCTCCTCAATATCTAAGGGGGTCTGCGCGGACGAACGAAAGATCGAATCGACCGCCTGTGCCGCCTGAAGCCGACTAGCTCTTCTCCTGCAATCTTGTTCCTGTTGGTACAATGGCGCGACCACCTGCGCCACACGGTTCACAATTCGTTGCATGACAGAACGTGCATGAGCATCCTCGGGCCTATTATAGCTGTCGCCAATGTCGATACGACCATACTTGTATTCGACGGCAAGCCATCGGTACGTGGCTCGACTCCTGTCGAGGCTCCACCCATCTTGAAGGGCTTGATCGATTCGCTCGATCAACTCCCATTCCGTCGTGCCGACATAATTCAAGTCGGAAGGATAATAAATCAACTCCGGAGCATAGATCACGACCGGCAGCCCCAACACGCTCATCTCCTTTCCGGTGTTCGACCATGCGTTTAAAAATACGGATGTTTCATTGGCAAGATCATACAGTGAAACGTGGTCGTTCGGCCAATTGACACAGACGTTCGCGGGAAGTTTCCGAAGGAGTGCTTCGAGATTCCTCGCTTGCTCGGATTTGATACCTTCACGTTTGTTCGGGAAATCCCGCGGATGCACGCGAATGAGTAAAAATAGATCCGTACGACCGGCAGCGAAATCGATGAGTCGCTTGACCCAATCCACCTGTTGCGGAAACAAGGTCGCGGGGTGATCCGGAAGCGCACCGATCGCTTTGGCAGCCGCACGTTCGTCGTTGCTGCTCATGGTCGCCACCATGACTTTTTGATCTATTCCGATGCCATATCGTGCCCGAACATCGAATGGTTGCCGCGACGCGGCGGGGGAATAGCTGAATACGCTTCGGCCACCGAACAACGTGAGAAAGTGATCGGTAATTTCCCGCATTACACCCGGCGGACACGGCCTATCGCGAAACTGTGGCCACCGTTCGACAATACGCCGCGCGTACCCATAGGCCTCATTGCGGCCGACCATCAATGTCTGCAGCCGACGAGACAGATTGCCCCCGGCATGCAGAAAGTAATGGGGAATGCCGTGCTCGCTCGCCAGACAGCACATGACATTATTGACAGAATAGAACGAATTATACACAACGAGGCAGTCAGGTTGCTCCCGTTCGAATAGTCGCCTTCCGGCTGTCACCGTCGTGACGGCGCCCTGCAACCACGCACGATATTCGCGCTGTTCACCGGCATCAAATTCAATGCCGGTCTTCTTGTGATTGAGAATCGTTTCATACAATGCGAGCTTGCCGACAGGAACGTTTTCCAGCCTCAGTGACGTGCACTGCTCGAACGATAGATCCTTCAACATCTCAGTTGCCCTGATCTGATCGGCGGGCTCCAGGAGATCTGTCAGATCGTATCCTGTAAAACCGAATTCACGCCGCAGTAACTCCTTCTGCTGTCCGCACAGCCGGCAAATCTCGCGACGTGCCTCGATCCGGCTGAGGTGATCGAGGCCAGAGGCGTTCATGGGATTACAGACCTGCTGCAGAGCCTCGCCGCAGCTCACATATACGATGCTATGCCCCGACTGAGCCAGCGTTTCGGCAATCAGCGCCTCGGGAAACGCATGGACCCAAATCGCCGCATGAGGGGCAAAAAAAAGAATCTTCACGGGGCCGTCGGCGAAACAGATTTCGGCGCAAGAAATGCGCACAACGTAAACTTCCCGCTGGGCTCATGCAGACGTTCGACAGATAGCGTCAGGAATCCAGCTCGCTCAGCCAGCATGCTGAGTGATTCGACACTGAACACATGGTGATGCTCGATGAAAAATTCTTCACGCTGCGGGCCATGATGTGACGCAACCTCTCCGTCGGGGAGCTCGATATACACATGCCCCTGCGGCCTAAGGAACCCGGCAGCCCGTTCCAACATACCTACCGGATCAACCACATGCTCCAGCACTTTATTCAAGGTAATCAGATCAAACACTCCGACCTGTTCAGGATTGACCGCGAGAAAGTCTCCCAAGAAGGCTCGCACACCAACCTCAGTTTCGGCATGCTGCACAGCGCGGGTATCGGGATCAAGAACGGTACAGTCCCATCCGGCTTCCTTCATGCGATACGGGAAGACCCCGAGCCCCGAACCGATGTCGAGAAGGGTGGGCGACCTGCCGACCACCGGGAAGGCCCGCACAAATTCCAGCACTCTAGCCACGCGCGCAGTGTTGTCGGAACACTCTGGGGGTAGGGCCAAGATTCGCCGAAACGTCGCTTGAAACCTGTCACCGTAGGTGGCATCGACATAGGCACGCGTGTAGAGACTCGAGAGATCGAGATGATTGTCCGAGTACCAGTGCCGGCAGAGCGCGCAGCGGAGATAGGACCGCTGATACATTTGTGCGCCTATATCGAAGCGCATCTCCCCAGGTGGCGGCGTGTCATAACGAAAGACCGTTTGGCAGTAGGTCAAATTGCACGGACATCGCAAGGTGGGCTGCATCATCTACGATCCACTGGATTGACCGAGCATGGTTTCTATGGTCTCCGCCTTGGCCAGCCATGCCACGACCTGCAGCCCCTCTTGCGAACAGTATGCGGCGAATAGTTGCTCTTTCCCGTCCTCAACCAGCAACACGTAGTAGCGCCGTGATGCCTGATTCACCACGAGGGCCCCACGTAAGCCGTACTGCGCAAGCCGACCGTTTAGCGACGGAGTCGCATAGAAGCCCCAGTCTTTCCGCACCACGTCATACTGCCCGCCCTGTTCCGTCACGAAGGTGATCTGTTCATCGGGATTCAAATGTGCCGTCCCGCAATCCTGCAGTTCGAATCGGAGACGATTCCCCACTTCGAAACGTCGGGGCGGATTCTGAGGATTGAATTTCATGTCCAGGTCCAGTCTTGAATCAAGAAGTTCGGCATACGCCAGGTTCCGGATTCCCCTCGCGTCCAGATGGCCCGATTGCGAAAAGTTTCGCAAATCTTCCAGAACTGAGCCTGCTCAATACCGACGAAACGACAAAATTTGGCGATGTCCTCGTGGGGTGTCTGATCCCCGCGCTCACGGATGATCGCCACCGCCTGCTCACGGGTAAGTCGTCCGTTTCGAATCTCCAGCGACAAATTGTCAAAGAGCCGCGTAAAGCCAAACTTATACCACTTTAGCCAGTGATGGATCGAGATGAAGTCATCGTCGATGTCGGCAAAATCATAGTAGCCCGTCCGTGCTCCGGAGGATCGTGACTGAAAACCATGCGCGCGAGCCACGGCAAGACTTTTCTGTGGATCCCAGGGGAAATACCATCCGAGAAACACTGCGTGCGTTCCGCTTCTCTCCAACTCATCGGGATTGGGCCCCACGTAACCCGCCAGCTCCTTCTCCGTGAAGTCTTCCCCGACCCAATCGGCCGCGGTGGTGCCGTGGGTCACGCCGTAGGTGCGATACCACTCGTCATCCAATTTGACCCCGGTATGCGCGTGGCTCGCACTCCCATACTCAAAGGCCGAGTTTTCTCCCCACACGATCAGCCGAATCCCAAATTTCACGGCGACTCTAAGCGGAATGTTGAACAACGCCAGATGCATCGGAATGGCCGTACTGCCGAACCGTTCCAACGCTCGCAACATAAACCGGCCCTCAACTTTTGGGTTGATCTGATAGTCAATGTGGTCCACGCCGAGGGCCACGAGGTTGTCAAGGTTCTGCTGTCCGATCAGCGTACGCGCCGGAGTCTTCCAGGTGACCGCGAGCGGCGTCAACCCGGCCTCAAGACACCGTATGACCTGCCAGGTGCTATCCTTCCCGCCACTGACAGGAATCACGCAATCATACCCGTGGCTGGCGGCCTTCACCTCTACCACCAGCCGATCAAAGGCACGTGCGCGACTGTCCCAATCAATTTCGCTTTTGCCGCCATGCGTCCGGCAGGCAATACATACCCCATCCTGACCGAGCGTGAGGTTAGGCCGGGTATCAGGCAACACACATGTGGTGCAATACACCATATCAACCAGCGGCGACGTCGTGAGTCAGCACTCCTGCGTATCGGACAAGATCAGCCGGCACAGGTTTCAAGGAACACCTTGGCATTTACAAAATAGAATAGAAATTTGCTTTCACTGTTGGCCAACCGAGGCTTGCGGAGTAGCTCTCGTACCTTGTTCCGCTTGAGCAGATCGAACACCGGACTGTCTTCCATCAACCGCCCCACCACTACCGGATCGTTAATGTCCAGAAATGCATGGATCGGGGCGTTGAAGCCGACTTTTCGCCGTTCATCCAACACACAGTCCGGGGCAAGCCCTCGTGCCGCGTCACGTAAGACAGCTTTGTTATAGCCGTCTCGACTGAGATACCGATTGGGTATCGAATAGCAGAATTCGAACAGCGCGCGATCTAAATAGGGAGATCGGTTTTCGATGGAAAAGTACATGGCATTGAGATCTGTCTCATGCAGGATGACGCGGGTGGCCTCCACAAACATCTCGTTCATCATACGATTTCGAAGCAACGAATCAGAATAGTGAGATTCCGCGAACGGCTCGGAGAACGGTTCCGTCAGATATTCGGAAAATTCGTCGTTGTTCAGAAAAATATGACCCCGAAATTCAGGAGCCGTGACAAACAAATCGGGATCTCTCAAATAAGGATTTCTCACTAGCGGCTGGACATACTGCTCCCATGCCTTGCGCGTCGACGCGTATTCCGGCTCATGGCGAATCTCCGCGAGATGCATCAAGTAGTGATCATAATACCCACTCACCAACTCATCTGCGCCGACCCCGCTGAAACAAATCTTGTATCCCTGCGCGTGCACGTCGCGCATCAGCAGCCATTGCACGTAGTGGCTGATGGTTGAGATGGGAGCGTCATGGTAGTCCACCAGGACCTTCATGTTGTCCAAATAGTCAGTAGGGTCGGCTCTCAGGCCCGTATGCCGGACGCCCAATGCAGCGATCGACCGATCGAGCATGTCGCTCTCGTCATAGCGTTCATCTTCCGTCAAAATCGTAAACCCGTGGACGTCGTACCCGAACACCCGCTTGGCAATCCCGATCAGCACGTTCGAATCTACCCCGCCACTCATTAAAAACGCGGCCGGCACGTCACTGCGCAAGCGCAGTTTCATCGACTCAATGATCCTCGAGCGCACGCCCGACACAGCCTCCGCATAGGACATCGCGTCGTTCGGCCGATAGGCCGGCTGCCAATACAAGGTCTGCGTCTCCTTACCCCCGGGGCCTATTCTAAGCACGCCAGCCGGCGGCACTTCCTCGAGTCCGATAAAAAATCGGTCAGTGGACTTATACAGCGCCTTGTATCCGTTCACGAGATACCGACGGACGTGGTGCCGATTGACCGGCAGCGTTCTCCCCATGAGAGCAAAGAGAAACTTAGGCTCGGAGCCGAAATACAGTCCCTCCGGTGCCCGTACCACATACAATGGCTTTTCCCCGAATCGGTCACGCGATAAGGTCAGCTCGCAGCGTTCCTCATCATAGACCGCCAACGCCCACATCCCCTCGGCCTGATCGAGCATCCCCCATCCGTCGCGGCAAAGAGCCGTGAGAAAGACTTCCGTATCGGATCGCGTGAGAAAGGCAACCCCTACCTCTGCAAGGCGTTGCTTGATTTCAAGGTAGTTGTACAGTTCTCCATTGAGTGCCATCCAGGAGCGATCCACGTTGAATGGTTGATTGGAGCGGGCATCCAGATCGATGATCGAAAGTCGACTATGTATCAATAGGACATGCTGTCCCGTGGGTGTCATAAAACGACGCATGCCCGAGGCATCGGGGCCCCGGCGTCGCATCAGATCGAGGCACTGGCGGGACGACTCATCGGAAATACGTCGAGTCCCGATGAACCCAGCTATTCCACACATCTCAGAGGTTCCTCATCCAGGCAAGCAGATGAACACCGCCTGGCCTTCTATGCAGCAGTGGCAATTGTCAACCTCCTACAGGGGACCGTGGGAGTGGAATACGTGATGGCTGGCCGCAACGCGGAATCCAAGCTTGTGATACAGCATGAGCGAAGGAATATTGGCGCTTTGCGTGCCAACTCGAAGCACACGGGGACGCTCGCATTCCCTGGATGCGAATCGGATCATTTCGCCAGCCAGTCCCAGTCCACGATGGTCAGGATGGACGGCAATCAGATCAATGCAGAGCGCCTGATCTGCTGCACTGATCGCTTGAAGAAACCCCACGACTTGCCCTTCGTGTTCGGCGACCACCATGTAATCCCCTCGTTGCCGACTAAAAAAATTTCTAGCCCACTGCGCTTTGACCTCATCGGCCAAAGATCGAGGAATATCGGGGTCCAAATGAAATCGGGAATAGCGAAAGCTGTGCCGGGCAATATCAAGTACCGTCGCCTCATCCGCCGATATCGCGAACCGTACCCGCCCCCCCATCGTCTTGCCACTAGGAGGTGGTTGTGCCTCCAGCGTGAGAGCGGTATCGACGAGCCGGAGCCCGCATTCCTCCAGCCGATGACTCGTGCCCACTTCGTGTGTGGCAATCCGCGCAAACACAAATCCTGGTCGGCTGAGGAGCCTTCGAATCTCCCGAAGCGTATCGTGCTCCTGCCGCACCGTCCACACCCCGGTCACGCGGTGAACGTCGCGGGCCATGATCGTCGCCAGCCATGGATCCGACACGATCGAGAGCTCTGACGTGGAAATCGACGCATGGGGACCTGAAGACCGTTCAGACATAGTGCACTTTCACCGGGAGACCGGAGTGGGCGCTCCGTTCGATCGCAAAACATACCGAGAGCGAGGAAAAGACATCGTCCTCACTCACATCCGCCTCGCCTGTTCCCTGGATAGCTTTCACAAAACTGGCAATGAGCGCGCCTTTGTGCACGCCAGGGTAGGCCGTGTCCAGCACGAGGGGGGGAACATGAGGATCCGGAGTGGTATAGAGCCAGGCCTGTTCCCGTCCGTTCAAAAACGTGGCTTTCGTTCCATATACGGCCACCGCGTGGAAGTGCGGCAGGCGACAGCCGAAATTGACGCCGAGTTTTCCCACCGCACCGCGTGCAAAACGCAGTACCGATACCACGTTGT
>JACOEF010000844.1 GCA_024998705.1 Nitrospira sp. | reverse complement strand
CTCTTCCGTATACTGCCGTCTGGTCTTGGTGCTCATCCTGTCCTCCGATTTCATCCTGTTCCTCCTTATACAGGTGTCTGTGAAATCGGGGGAAGGTCACCTGCTGCCATATAGAAAGAAGCGCACTTACTCATAAGTCACCTTCCCAAGTATGCAAATAGTCGAGCACCATGGCACTTAACTAAGAGGTCTAGCATGACAGAACATTCGCACCGGATACTTTTCCTATTCGCTATTGCTATGCTTTCGGCTGGATGCACTTCCAAATTAGCGTATCAGTTGCACCCTGAAAATCCTTCCTCGCCGGCAGAAGGAGAGCTCATTTTTAGCTTACGTAATTCTAGCATTATTGTCGCACCGCCCATGAAGGGGAAAGCCAATGACGTGAGGCTCGATTCTCAGGGTTTATGGCCCGAGCAATTGTGTAGGCCGGGTGACGGGGAAGTATTAATGAGATGCTTCGATGATGTGACGGCAAGTGCTGTCCCGGTGCGTGAGGCAAATCGTATTATTAAAGGTATGCCGAGCTGGGGCACGACACTAACTTCCTCGACCATAGACAGTAATCCACCAATGATCAAGGGCGTTACTGTAAATTATAAGAATCCTGCAGTCGGGGTTATAAGTTCTGTTGGCGCAGGAGCTGCGACTGGGTTTGCTATTGGTGGCCCGTATGGGGCGGCCGCAGGGGGCCTTCTTGGAGGTGTCACTTCAATCGTGACGTCCCGCCCCTTGAGCGAAGAGGAGCCGCGACATTGGAATAATTTCCTTTGCGAAAGCGATCAGAGACTTGTTAGGGAATCGGAGGCACCCAATACAGCTCAGAATGCACAGCTGTTTTTGCCTGTTGCATTAGACTATGGTCCTGCAGCTGCCGAGGAGGGTTGCTGGCACTTATTGCCGTTAGCTAAACACAATGCAAATGCAAAAAAGCCGATACTTTCAGGCTGGGTATATCGCCTTCAACCGATTTCTCAGCAGGAAGACAGACGGGCATTACCCCCAGTGGTTAGTCCGGAATGGGACAATGCGCACGATGACCGGAAATTGAGTTTACCGTTTATGAGAACTGATGATTTCTTCAAAAACAATGAAGAACTGACTACCTTCCCCGTCGCAGCTTGTCGTCGGGTTGAACTTCAAATCACATGGTGGAAGTATTTGCAAGATAAACCGGCTCCCTCAATAAACTTTCCAATCATGGTCAATGACTCTGCATACGTCCAACTGATCAGACTCCCCAAATCAGGAGTTGTTACAATCCTTCCTACTTGCGGTGGTTACTCAAGCTCAACAACATCGACCTTTCCGGCAAATGAAGTCTTCGATTCCATCGTAAAACAGGCACAAGCAGTGAAAGATGCTCAAGACAAACATAATAAAAAATAGCAGAGACGATTATTCTGAAGTTGCACTTGATCACGTCGACATTCGGCCATGATTTCGTGATGGCATCGTTTTGTATCGCTGCCCGGCTGGGACCGGATGAACATATCTTGAGCAATAAGAGGGGCAGCGGCCAGTTCCTTATCTGGGACGCAAGCATTCCACTGGCACTCAATCCAGAGAACCTTTCGCCTTAAAAGGGCCCCAGGGGATAAGTAAAATCAATGTCTTACGTACTGAAATATTCCAATCTGATACATGGTTTTACAACGGCTTACAAATAGGCTGTCCCATATAGGACGCGCGTGGAATCGCTCTGGCAGTGCTGTGACTAATAGCATGCACAGCAGACAACAAATGTTGCTTTCCTTTTACCGGGCTGATACGCTAAACAGCGGATAGGCATAATTTTGAAAGGCATCGCATGACAGCAAGCAATACATTTGGTCAGACCGTCGCTGATGCGCGCAAGCAGCTAAAAATGAGCCAGAAGGAATTGGCCGCGAAAATCAAACGTGAGGAGGGGGAGGGGCCCATTTCGGCTCAATACCTTAATGACATCGAACACGATCGCCGGGTGCCCGTTTCGCCCTTGATTGGACAGTTCGCAGCTATTCTCAAGATCGACAAGGCCTATTTGCATTTCCTGGCCGGTCGCGTTCCTGAAGACCTCCGCCGTTTGCACGTTGACCAGAAACAGTTCGGTGAATCCATGGTAGCTTTCCGACGCAGCCTCACCGGCAGGGGGAAATCCAAGTAGATGGTCACGCATGTCAGGGATACAACGGGCCGTTTCGGAATGCGTCCTCACTATACTGAAGAGGAATTGGACGCTGAATGCGAGCAGGTGATCTCCAGCTTCATGCGCCGCCTTCACGGCGACCTTTGCTATCCCATCTCGACGGATGATCTGACAAAGCTCATCGAGGAGCATGTTGACGATCTTGACCTCTATGCGAATCTCTTCGCTTACGGAGAGGATGTCGAGGGCGTCACGGAGTTTCTGACGGGGCGGAGACCTCGTGTGAAGATCGCCCGCTATTTATCAGAAGACCCGCGCTACGAGAATCGCCTCCGGACGACCCTGACGCATGAATTCGGTCACGTCTGTCTTCACGCGTATCTCTGGCAGATGCAGGCTATGCAGGGCAACCTTTTCAAATCCCAGACGCAAAGCCATGCTCCCGCAGCCTGCAAGAGGGAAACGATTACCGGAGCGAAGAAAACCGACTGGATGGAATGGCAGGCTGGCTATGCCTGCGGCGCGCTTCTGATGCCCGCCACCCCGCTTAAACGCCTTATCGGCGACTATGTTCGTGAACATGCGGTGTACGGCACGGTCACAGAGCACACCGCCCATGGCCAAGCGCTTATTGCAAAAACCGTCCGAACTTTCGGGGTTTCCCGAGACGCGGCTCAGGTGCGCCTTTTTCAACTCAAATTCCTGTCGAACCTCCCTTCCACCAAACTCCTCTGGGACTAGCAGCAAATCCGCATTAAGGCTCGCATGAAAGCCTTGCATTTTGCGGCGGTCCATAGTACGCTGATAAGCGTATCCGCATATACGAGGATTGCGTGGCGTCCGAGCCGCTACAGTACAACAACTATCAAGGAGGCTGTGACATGGTGCATCTCGTCACTTACGATCTGAAGAGGCCCGGCCAGGACTATGCGGCCGTGCACGACGCCATCAAACTGTGCGGAACCTGGTGGCACTATCTCGAATCGACCTGGCTGCTTGATAGCTCTCTAACCGCAAATCAGATTGCGGTCAAGGTGCGTCAGCACATTGACCAGAACGATCGCCTGCTTGTCATCGGCGTGACCAGTGAATCGGCGGGCTGGTTGCCGCAGGATGCATGGGACTGGATCAACACGCATGTGCATCAGATAGCATAACTCATTGAAACCCAGAGGAGGATTCCATGGCGAAGAATGAACGGTATGTCGTCAAACACGATGACGGATGGGCTGTGAAGAAACCGGGCGCGGAAAGAGCCAGCAGTGTCCATGACTCTCAGAGAGAGGCTGAACGTCAGGCCAAAGAAACCGTCAGCAATCTCGGCGGCGGGGAGGTTCGCATTCAGGGCCGGAACGGACAGTGGCGGGATTCCGACACCGTGGCGCCGGGCAACGATCCGAGCCCGCCGAGAGACCGTAGGCACTAACCCCTTGAGCGATCGCCGCCCTGTCCCCTTGAGAATGGGGGCAGGGCCGGTTGCGTCTTCTTTTGGGAGCAATGGTAAATTGCCGCAGGCGGAGTTTGACCACGCTTTGCTTTGAAGCGCTTGCGAAAGTTCGTCAATTCTGGACAGCTGCTCGCTCACCGAACTTCCCACGAGGAAGGCGTGTCCTAGCTTCTATTTCGATAACAAATCGGCTTCCTGCTATCGACCGTGATCATTGCGATTCTTAATACAGATCTGGTCTAAATAACGCTTTAACCCTTACACCTTGGGAATGGGAGTATACGTATGATCGATGACGATAAAAACCCAGGGCAATCAGTAGACCTCCCAAGCGAAATACCTGAACTTAAAAGATTCAATATTTACTGTTCAGAAGGCTGCACCGATTATGAGCTTTATGCCCGTCCTATAGGTACCAGACGATCGGTGATGATTTTTGTTGAATTTCCGGATGCGCCAGCAGGGTCAGTGTCGGCTGCTGATACCGCAAATCATTTGCTGGGAAATGGATTAGCGCAGCAGCTCTTTAAAGATCAGAGTTATGGAAAATTCGAATTGGCAGTTACCGTGCGTGATGATTTGGGGTGGAGGAAGATACCGAATGCCTCATTGACATATGACTGTCACGATTTTAACTCGCACAGGCAGTATGTAGCTGACGCTTCACAGTTGTTCTCGAGGGAGATTGACTTCTCGGAATACGACTTTGTTTTCATCGTCGCTCCATATGGCGCATCATTCTTGGACTCGCCCGCGTTTAACGCGCCTAAGGGACAGGGCGCTCTATCACCGAGTGGCGAGATACGATTGGCTGTTACCTTCGGAAAAGTTAGTTATCGCAATAATTATGTGAACCTTGTCCACGAGGTTAGTCACTTAATTGGATTGCCAGACCTATATCCTTATGGTGAAAGTGTCAACACATCGAAAGCGGGTTGCTGGGACCTGATGTCAGATATCTTTCATTGTGAATGTTATTTGGGTTGGCATCGATATAAGAATGGATGGTTCGATCCAACGAGAATCTCTTACCTTTGGACCACTACGACAGACTGGCCGACAACATTGAGCCCGATACAATGTCGGGAAGGTCTTTCTATGGTGATATTGCCGATAGATGATATGCATTCTCCGTCTAAAGTGCTGTGTATTGAATTGTCCCAGACCAGGACCGGGAAGAGTAATGAGCATCGGCCAGAAGGTGTCCTTATTTACACCGTTGATTCAAGTGTTCCTACAGGACACTCTCCGCTGCATATTTTGCCCAAGAGGGTGAGCCAAAGTGCAGAACTCGGTTATTTGTATGAAGCCTGCTTTCAACCAAATGACTCCAAGGCCATCGTAGAGGGTACAACAAACATAGAAGTATTGGTCGTCGAGCGGTTAGATTCCAGGTACAGGATTCAGGTTAGTTATCATCGATGAAAACGATACTAAACGCTACTAAAGGGTTGCATACGAGAGGGCACAAAAACTCGGTGGGCTAAGCATCAGCCTTCCGACCAATTTTCGCCGGACGAATAAAAACAGACTCCGCGATGATCGGACGGTAAGGAAAGCTGTATTCAGATCTGTTGTGGTGTGAAATCTCTACTAAATACTAAAAGATGGAACTGTTGCGATTCCAATTTTTAAGCACATGCAACCCAGTCTTAAGTGTCTTGACATGAAGGGTACGATCCTTTGATTGCAGTCGCCAAGTATTGGGGCTAACAAAAACCACTTTGATGGTAGGATTCACTTTCCGAGCCTCACCCCGCAGTCGCTTCGTTATTGCCTTCGAAAATGGAGGGGAAGCTTTGGCATTTGACTTGGCCTTTTTCTTTGGCCGACCCTGAATGGGGTGTTCTGTTTTCGGGAAAAGTGCAGCTACTCGCTTGCCGTGTTGCTGAAGCCTAGTCGCATTCTTGTACATAAGGGCAGACGTGAACTATGCCAGGTCTGTGTTGGAGCAATACTCTAATACCTTTTTTCCTGAGTAAGCCACTGATGAAGGGATCGAGATTCTCGAAGAAGCAGACCCTCTATGCTTCTGCCCATGCGAACGATGTACCTTTCACAGGTAGGCGTCCGCTAAAGATTGGTAACGTTCTACTGGGAAGAAGACTTGAAAAGCGTCGCGTTTTTGAAAACCGCCCCGATATCGACTTCTGGAGTTAAGGGTCTTAGACCAGTTTTAGAATTGGTGCTTCCCTTATATTCTGTAATCTTGTACCAGGTGCCGTCAGCAGATTTCATTATGACGGAACCTTTCAATTTCTTAAAGGCTCCTTTGATTGATGATCTCCCAACCAGCCTTCTACGACTACCTACAGATGAGGTCTTTGAATTTTTCTTGAGGACGCCCAAATCGTTTTCGACTGCTATCACATGGCGACCCGTCATTTGAGATCGGAGAATAGGAGCTACATGCGTAACCTTAAGAACCGTCGACTCAGTTGGAACGGCTTCTCCATCACGAGCCAATAATTCCTTGAAAATTTCTTCTTTGATGGACTCGGATTTTCTGGGTAGGGTCTGCCGAAAGAAATTGCGGACAGCCGATTGATCGTTTGGATCGATCCTGCCGTATCGCTTCGCAATATCAGCATAGACATGCATCGGGGTTGGCATAGCTTAATGCTACCTCTAGGTTCTGTAAGGTGTCAATTTCTTGTAAAAATTCTCTGCAGCTGCTTCGGTGAAATAACAATATCGGCCATTATTGGGTCTTAATCGACTGCGAAGAACTGATGGAAGTGGATAAGTCTTAGCAAGTGCGGTCATTCCACACCTTAGGGAGTTGGTATAAAAGTCTAGCAGTTCTTCATTCCCTCCGTCATCAGCGTACAGGCCGGTTCTACCATCCCAGCCTAACTGAAAAGAACGAGTAACGCCTACATCAAGGAGAATTTGACCCAAGAGTTTAGGAAGAGGTTTGCTTCCGAAAAACGCCTGAAGTGTTTCAACGGGAGTTGTACTCAAGTACCAAATGTAGACCGAACTCAGAGAGTGGTCTAGTAGGTACTCGTATCGGCCGACTAATTGTATTAGACCGCAGATCACCTCACGTGGTTTTTTACCGGAAGTTGGGACATCGGTAACTATCGAGAAGCACTCAGGTTGTTGACGTAGTGAATAAGCGAAAGCTGCGTCCAAAGCAGTAATAATCCACCAATCCCAGGTCGCGTCAGGACGAGTGGGTTCAATTATCTCAATCATCGGCTTGGCATATTTATCCCACCACCTCAAATCTGCATCGGTTATTCGTCGCACCCTAATCGGGCATGTTTTGACCTTGTCAGATGCAGGCGCACTTTTAACAAATTTCGCCAAAGCCGAATTGATCATTTATTCCCTCTTACCGACATGAAATGCGAACATTTCACAGCTAGGACAATCTTTCTCTATTTCACAGATTTTGAGGAGAGTACTACACGCCTTTTTAGACTTCACTAAGGGTTTGCAAGCATTTACTCGACAGCGAGCCGCTCCAAAGACTCAATTCCAGATGATTCCAACCAGCTTAAAAAGCAACTTATGTCGGGCCTCCAAATCATCCGGACCGAAACTGTCCAACGGCTCTAAGTCAAGACCATAGTGGTTTTTGAGTGCAGCCATGTCTAATTTCGATTTGTAACTGTCAGAACGTAGTGTCTCGTTCCAGTAGAGGGTATTAGCATATGACTTTAATTTGTCCCGGTAGGGTTCATTATTGCTGGAGATGTTATCCTTGCCCTTAAGAAGAAGAATTCCACCAAGCCTGTTACGCTCCTGTTCGAAGCGTTCCTCCTCGCCGTTAAAGAGAGATTTGTTTTCTTCGTTCCATGACAGAATATGCTCAACATGAAAGCCCGCTTTTGCTCCAGTCTTAGTCACTAGATCGGCGATAGGATGCTTTGGATTCAGGTTCATGTTTTCAGCAAGGAACTCATCGATCCTCGCAAAGAAATAGCGTTTAAATCGTGTATTCAGATTAATGCCCGTCTGTTTGAACGCAGCGTAACTTAGAGGTTCAGCGTCCTTCACATTCCTGCGGGCGGCAATCACTGCCGTCAATTGAGCGTCAAATGCGGGTCTAATAGCCGCTAATCCCTTCCCCCGAATAGCTTCTGAGATTGGAACAAGCGAATCCGCGAACTCGTTGCTGTCATATGCGCTCTGAAGCTGAAGTAAGGAAAAGTAACGATCGATCTCGCGTGCGATGGTCCTAATCTTCTCGTCCTCTTCAGGGTCGTTTGGTCCGCAAGCTGACAATACCAGCAAAAACGGTGCATCGAGATCTAGAAGTGCGTTGTAATAAACATATCGGAAAGGCTTCTGATCTGTGGTGTAAGCCCGTCG
>JACOEF010000229.1 GCA_024998705.1 Nitrospira sp. | reverse complement strand
GGACGTGGTGTGTCCCTGGTGTTACATCGGCAAACGAAGGCTTGAACAGGCGCTGGAATCAGCACAGCTGCAGACAGCGACGGGCGTCTTCTGGCGCCCGTTTCAGCTCAATCCGACTATGCCCAAGGCCGGCATGGATCGCCGCGTGTATCTGGAGGCGAAGTTCGGCGGCCCTGGCGAGATGAAGGCAATCCAGGATCGCATCGCAGCAGTGGGAACAAGTGTGGGCATTGAGTTCGCGTTCGACCGGATTGCGCGGACGCCGAACACGTTCGATGCCCATCGACTGATCTGGTTCGCCCAGCAACAGGGCCGCCAGGACGAGGTGATTGAAGAACTGTTCCATGGGTACTTCACCGAGGGACTGAATATCGGCCAGGTTGAGATACTGGTTTCCCTCGCCGTCCGGGCCGGCATGGATGGAGAAGCAGTCGCCCGTTTGCTGCAGGCTCAGGAGGGCGTCGAGGCCGTGCGGCAGGAAGAGGCTCACGGCCATCAACTGGGCATCCGAGGGGTCCCCTATTTTGTGCTCAATGGAACGGCTGCGCTCTCGGGTGCCCAGCCGGTGGGGGCGTTCGTGTCTGCGATCAAACAGGTCACTGCATAAGGAGGTCCCGCGATGGCGGTTCAGGTGTATGGATGCAACCACATCGTCATTGAAGTCACCGACGCCAAAAAGGCGGTGAAGTTTTATTCAGACGTGTTCGGGCTGAGACTGTTGCGCGGTGGAGAGGGCGCCGCCTGGTGCAAACTCGGCGAACATCAATTTATGGCAATTTTCGAGGTCGAACAGCTGCAGCCGGATCGCGTGAAGCATTTCGGGTTGATGGTGCGGGACGCGGCGCAGATCAAGGAAGTCCGGCGCAAGCTCACCAAGAAATACAAGCTGAGGATGGAGCCGCACTTTCGGTGCGACTTTCGCGATCCATGGGGAAACCGGATTCAGGTCGGAGACCTGTCGGATGAGTCCCTGGTCTGGCTGCTCCCCTATCAAGAGGTTCAGATGGCGGGAATCACGTTTGCGACAAAGACACCAAGGAAGAAATGAGCATGAAGGCTGCGACGCTACAACAACCATTGAACGATCTTTTATGAGCGTGCCCTCGATGTCATCACCACCAGCGGGCAGCCGGTTCATGCAGAACAGGTGGTGCTGGCTAAGTGGAAGAACGGCACGATCGTTCACGAACAGTATTATTACAACACAGGCAAGCAGGCATTCTGATGGTCGAACCGTGGCTTGAAGGCGCTGCTGTAGAAGTGTACGGTTTCTGTGCCGTCATTGCGCCACGTTTTGATAAGAGGAAACCATGAAACCTGATCTAGGCAAAGTCAGAACTCTTGCGAACGATCTTACGAAGACCTATCCTCGCAGCCCGCGGGAGACGCTCAGTGGGTATGTCATCGCCGCGCGTTGCGTGGACAAGTGCCGGGCATTCCTGCTGGGGATGAACGGCGAATACAGCTATTGGCCCTGTTCGTTGGCCTCTCTGTGGTTCACGTTCACGGGTATTACGCCGGAGCAATTCAAAGCAGTCGTGGCTACCGGAGCGAACGATGAAGAGCTGGCCGCCTGGATCAAGGCCCACAGCAAGGTGCAGGACCAGCAGGCGATCATTCAATGGAACAACAAGATGCGGGACCTGCGTCTGTCCGAGATGAGTCCTCAAGCGCAGGCGTACATGGAGGAATACATCCCCAAGTATGTGCCGAACCACCGCCCCGTCTATGTGTATTTCGACGTGTACGATCTGGAAGAGAAGCGCTTGTGAGAAACGGATGTGCGGCTGACGCCTGAAGGAACTCGATATGCCGGATGCGACATGGACTGAGATCGGTTCGCTCGATGAGTTGAAGCAGCGCCCGCTTCAGCCGATCGTCTGCGGTCAGACAAAGCTGGCGTTGAGTTATAAGGACGGCCGGTTCGCGGCGATCTCCGGGGTGTGCAATCACATCGGCGGGCCGTTGGGTGAGGGGCGGCTCGACGGCGACTATGTCGTCTGTCCCTGGCATTACTGGAAGTTTCATCACCGGACCGGCCAAGGCGAGCCTGGTTACGAAGGGGATCAGGTGGCGACCTATGCCGTCAAAGTGGAGGATGGGCGTGTCTTTGTCGATCTGACACCGGTGACGAAGCGACAGAAGCCCCCGAAACAATCACACCCGCTGGCGCGCCCGATCGTGCGAGCCGACGGTCCCGTGCGGGTGCTGGGCATTGCCACGACTGCGATGACGGAGGGCCAGCCGCGTTTCAGCGCCTCCGATGCCCTGCTGGAGGAAGCATTAGCCCACGCGCGCGAGCATCTCCAGCTCGACACGCAACTCATCAAATTGCGTGATCTCTCGTTCAGGCCCTGTGAAGGGTTTTATTCCAAGGCCGCGGAAGCCTGCACCTGGCCCTGTTCGATCACGCAGATGGATCCGGCCGATCAAATGGATCAAGTGTATGAGGCCGTCGTACATTGGGCGGATGTGATCCTCGTCTCGACTCCGATCAGATGGGGCGGGGCGAGCAGCCTCTATTACAAAATGGTCGAGCGCATGAACTGTATTCAGAATCAGGAGACGGTCGCGAACAGGCATCTCCTCAAGAATAAAGTCGCCGCGTTTATCATTATGGGTGGACAAGACAATGTGCAGGGTGTCGCCGGTCAACTGATGACCTTTTTTGCCGAAGTCGGCTGCCAGTTTCCGCAGTTTCCGTTTATCGCCCATTCGCGTGGATGGAGCGCGGAGGACATGGAGCGGAACAACAGCGAGGTACAGCACAGCCGGGAGTTGCGAGAAGGCGCGCAAGCGCTCGTCACCCGCGCGGCGGAGATGGCGCGGTTCATGGTCGAGGGGCAACTGGCACTGCACCCGCTCATCCGAGGGGGCCGCAAGGCGCATCAACTGGATAGTGAACCCACGGGATAAGCAGGAGCGATTCGCAAGGAGGCGGGATCATGTCAGGTCAGGATCATGTGCGCGCGCATTTGGGGAATCTGTCGCGGTCATTGCTGCGTCTGCACAAGGCGTTGTTGGACAGCGAACGGGTCTCCTATGAGCGGGTGCATGGGCGGATCGAGACGACTGGCGCATTCTTTCAGCTGGTGTTGAGCGATGCGTGGTTCGCCTGGCTGCGCCCCCTGTCTCAATTGATGGTGAAGATCGATGAGCTGTCCGAGGAAAAAGAGATCGGGGATCGGGCGGAGATTGCCCGGACCATCGACTCGGTGCGGACCATGTTGACGCCGTCTGAAGAAGGCAATGGATTCGGCCGGCATTATTACGACGCGTTGCAGCGCGAGCCCGATGTCGTGCGGGCGCATGCGGCGGTCAGGGCACTGCTTCGGACATCGTCGCCCGGGAAGGAGTCGAGCACATGAAGGCGCACTATCTCGGCCATGTCGTGTTCTATGTGAAGGATCTGCAGCGCTCATTGGCTTTCTATCGGGACCTGTTGGGATTCAAGGAGGTCGGAAGGGTTTTTAACGGCGCGGCCGCGGCGCTCACATCAGGCCGCACGCATCACGAGCTCTTACTAATCCAAGTCGGCGATGCTCCGGCTCCTCCCTCCGGGCGGCGTCGAGGGCTCTATCACATTGGCATCAAGGTCGGCGACAGCCTGGACGAGCTCCGCGCGGCGAAACAAGAATTGGAGCAGGCCGGCGTGGTGATCGACGGCATGAGCGACCATACGGTGAGTCAAAGTCTGTATCTCCATGATCCCGACGGCAATGAGGTTGAGGTGTACGTGGACGCCGACGAAGCGACTTGGAAAAACAATCCATCGGCCGTCCTTTCGCCGATCAAGCCGCTGCAGTTATAGCCGTAGCCAGGGAGAATAGGATGAACCGGAAAATATTGGCCGTGCTCACGAGTGTTGAAAAATATCCGAACCTGAATCGGGCCACCGGTTTATGGCTTGGCGAGGCGGTGCACTTCGTCAAGAAGGTCGAGGACGCGGGTTATGCCGTGGATTATGTCAGCCCCAAGGGTGGGTATACGCCGATCGATCCCCACAGTTTGGCGATGGCAGAGCCCATCGATTGGGAGTGGTACCAGAAGAAAGAATTCATGAATCGTCTCGGGGCGACGCTCGCGCCCAGCGAGGTCAAGCCGGAAGATTACGCGGCGATCTACTATGCCGGCGGTCACGGCGTGATCTGGGATTTTCCCGAGAACGAGGCCTTACAACGCATCAGCCGAACGATTTACGAACGAGGCGGTATCGTCTCGTCGGTCTGCCATGGAGCCGTGGGCCTGCTGAACATTACCTTGTCGAATGGATCGTTACTGGTGAAGGGCAAGACGGTCACCGGTTTTTCAAATGAGGAAGAGCGATTGGCCGAACTGGATAGGTTTGTTCCGTTTTTAACGGAAACCGAACTGGTGTCGCGAGGTGCGATGTATACGAAGGCCGATCAGGCGTGGGCACCCTTCGCGGTCGAAGATGACCGGCTCATCACGGGACAGAATCCGGCATCAGGCGGCGTCGTCGCCGACCGACTGATCGCGGCGTTACGGACACGCGGCTAGTTGTGTGTCCCCATCTCTGGAACCGTCTTGCGTTGACATAGGCGGGGGTGCCGTCATGATCGGCGAGGCCAATGACAACAGCAGGAAAAGCATGAAGAACGCTTGTCGGCGGCATCCATCGGTTGTAGTCAGGCAGGTTGGAGGAAAAGAAAGAGCGCGTCGAGCGTCTGTCCAAGCGGCAGGAGTCGCGTTAGTTATCATCTCACAAGGAGGAACAACACATGGAGAAGCCAGTCATTGCAGCGAAACAGCCGGCCGTGTTGGAGTTGGAAGCGGGCACCTATCATTGGTGCCGGTGCGGGCGCTCGAAGAAGCAACCGTTTTGTGACGGGTCGCACAAGGGAACCGGTTTCACCCCCATGGAATTCACGACGACTGAGAAGAAAACGGTGGCCTTGTGTCAGTGCAAGATGACGAAGAATCCACCGTTTTGCGACGGGACGCACAAATCGCTCTGAGCGGTTCGCGTCACGCGCACGCAACCTCCGACACAACAGGTGAATCATGGGTGATGCGGAGCACGAAAACGGGTATGCGATCACGCTGATCGAGCGGCGGCTGGTGGCGGAGGGGACGATGGCGTTCTACTTCGACAAGCCGCCGCAGTT
>JACOEF010000843.1 GCA_024998705.1 Nitrospira sp. | reverse complement strand
GTGACTCGGAACGCCATTCGTTACGCCGATGACGTGATCCTCAATAAACGGGATCTCTATATTCCCGGTCATTGGGAGCAGTTTCGCAAGATCATCACGCACCACAATCCATATGGACGGATCTGGGAAACCAACCACGCCCGGCTGGACATTTCAGCACTGCTCGCCGCACCGGCGACACGCACGGTCCCAACCAATGTATCGTTCGGGAAACTTCCCACAGCAGACGAGAGACACGACGCGCGCGCACCTCACCACCCGATGGTGACCACGGTGCGACTACCGAAAGCGCTCGATCGCGCAAAGTTCATGGAATGGACGAAGTCGTTACCGGAGGGGATGGAACGAGCGAAGGGATTTTTCCGGTTTGCGCACGAACCGGAATTACAGGAGTTTCAGTTTTTTCCGCCCCGCACCGGCACCGTTTCGCCGGTCATGCTGCTCGATGAACCCGACCACGTCATGGTACTGATCGGCCGCGCCTACGACCAGGAAAGTTGCCGCGCCGCCCTTCTCGCCTGCCTGGCGGAATAGCTGCGTTAGGAAAGTGAGCCGGCTTCGGCCCCCGAGGTAGAGGCCGTCTCAGCAACCGGCCTGAATCGCGACCAGCGGGTGAGTGACCAGGCCACACCTGCCCCGATCAATCCCCCCACCACCCATCCGCCGATCACATCCGTCAGGTAGTGGGCCCCGATGTAGACGCGCGAAATGCCGATAGCCGCCACCAACGGCCAGCCGATCCAGCCGGTCTTGGGATAAAGCACCTGGAAAAACGCCGCCGCCGCCGCCGTGTTGGCCGCGTGATTGGACGGAAAGGAAAACGCCCCGCCGCAGCCCAGCAACTGATGCACATCCGCAAGCGTGACACAGGGACGCGGGCGTTGCACGAGCCCCTTGAGTTGCGTCCCCACAGCATCCGCCGCACCGATGACAGCAGCCAGCCCCACTGCTCCGATCAGACATTCCCGGCGATTCGTCCAGAACCAATAGGCGGCAGCAAAGAGAATGGGGTAGAGCAAATTGCCCGGCTTGGCCAGTTCGACCATCACCCAATCGAGCAGGCTCGACTGCCCGGCCACACCGTTGATGCCACGAAAGAAAATCTCGTCTAAGTTCATGGCGCGACGATAAAGGGTCAGAAGGGATCAGTCAAATGATTCGATACGAGGTGAGCGAGAAAACAGGAACAAGCCATGGCCATCGGGCATTCGGATGCCCGTGTACCAGGTCTGAGAATGGCAATGTGGAGCGTGTCGAGGTGCAGGCGCCTTCATACAATACCGGCATCTGATACCTTTCCGCTGCATCTACCGACAGGCCGTCACATTGGAGTAGGATGGGAACGATGAGGAAAAAGATCCAACAAAGAGGCCTGACCTCTTAGATTGCTCCCCCCTGAGATTGCACGGTGAGCTTCCGATCACTTTTCGCTTCCACACAACCGCACCCTCCCGATTCCCCCACCGCTCAAGCAGATCGTTATGCATCACTGTGTTCTCCCGAACCGCTCTTTAAACCCGTCACGTGCTTCGCCGATGAACACGAGCAGCTCATCCTCCGGAACAGTGACCACCTCCATGTTGAGGCGAGCGGCTTCCTGACACAAGACATCTGGAATCTGTCCTTCCGCCACGAACAGCTTTGAAGGCCATGTGCCTGCGCGTCCATGCCCTTGCTGCAGCAAACGGCGCGACCCTAGCTCGGACGGCCCCGTAGCGCGGGCGGAATACATTTCCATACCGACAATGTAGCAACTCGCCGCGTCCATCAAGGCGAGGCAATCAAAGTCGCCGTCCCGTTCCGTGACAACAGCCGCATCATTGAGCCGAAAACCAATCCAGGCATCGTTGACTGTAAATTGATTAGGGTGAAGCATGAGTTGCACTACCCCTCTCGTCTAACAGCCTCGATTCAGCGGCGGGCCGCGCAGCGGACCGCCCGCTGCAATCGGCTGTTAGCCGGCCTGCTTCAGTCAAAACCAATGACTCCGATCGCAAGTTCCTCCCGGCCAGGACTGACCGAAAGGAACTCATGATACACGGCCCACACGAAGGCTTCATCGACTTTGATTTCAGCCAGATCTGGAG
>JACOEF010000842.1 GCA_024998705.1 Nitrospira sp. | reverse complement strand
GCTGCAGATTTTGCGGTGGGAGCCGTTGTCGGATTCGCGACGACTCTTCGATCGTTGCGCAGAGAAGAAGTAACTTGCCCTGTTCGCGTGATTTGATTATTCTGTGCCCGTCCACTCCACGAACTCACCATGCGCCGGAGGTTTTCATGATACGTTTGCGCCCGTTAGTCTTGCTCGGATCGCTTGTCGTCGCCGGCCCACTGTTTCTTGACGGCTGCGCGAGCAAGTCGGGAACCAGCGGAGGAGTGACGGCGACTCCCCCGAAGCCCCGGGTAGAGGAGCGTGTGGCTGCGGCTCCGGTCCAAGAAATCCCTCCTCCACAGGAGGAGGCTCCGATTCCGCTGCGTTCGGCCGAGATGGCCGCACGGAATGCGACCGGGGAACAGAACATTCCGTTCCCCGATGTGCTGTTTGATTTTGATCAATATGTGCTGCGGGACGATGCACTCACGGCGGTCGAGGCCAATGCTAAGCGGTTGAAAGACAACCGGGTGACCAAAGTGTTGCTGGAAGGCCGTTGCGACGAAGTGGGGACCTCCGAATATAATCTGGTGTTGGGAGAACGGCGAGCCCTCTCCGTGAAACGGTACCTCGAATCGTTGGGCATCACTCAGCTCCAGGTGGATGTCACCAGCTACGGAAAAGACCGTCCGTTGTGCCTCCAGCACAATCCGGTCTGCTGGCAGAAGAATCGCAGTGTCCATTTTGTAGTGAAAGAGTAGTCGTAGTCCTCTCACGGTGCGGCATGGGCGATCTTCGCCTGTGCTGCATCTCTCTTCCCCTCGTCCCTCGTCTCACTTCGACCTCATTCGTAACAGAGAATTTACCTCTGCCTAATCGTCCTGGAATGTGGCCGGATTATTCTTTCTGGTAGAAGATCGGCAGGATGAATGACACCGACCGATTAGATACATTCAACAAGGAGGATGCAACGATGGTTACAGTCAGTGAGTTGATGACGAAAACACTGGTGACGGTCCCGGCCGGCACGTCGGCGGCCGACGCGGCCAGAGTGATGAACGAGCGCCGTGTCGGCAGCGTGTTCATCGAGCAGAACGATCGTGTGATCGGCATCGTAACCGAGTCCGACATCGTTCGAAAAGTCGTGGGAGAAAATAAGCCGGTGCATTTTGTTCCTGTGGAATCCAT
>JACOEF010000522.1 GCA_024998705.1 Nitrospira sp. | reverse complement strand
CAGTGATCAGAATGGAAATGAGTACCAGGCCGAGTGACCGACTGAGCTTCATCATGCTGCCTCCTGAGTCGACTGGGGCCGTACGCGTCGGTATTCCTACCTGCTCGGGCATTGTACATGGAGTTGCCCTGCTCCTCAAAGTATAGATCATTGATGAGAAGGCTCCATGTGAGCAGGAACGGGGCACACCGCAGTAGCGCTATGATGCGTATGCGACACGAAAAAGACCGTTCAGTCTATGGCTGAAGGGCGCCCTAGTGGGTGTGACGGTGGAAACAGTCTGCTGTCAGCAAAACGAAGCGAACGATGGCGCTCCTGTTGGGATTTTGGCGGGCGGCAGACTCGCCGGGCCACAGGATTTGCTTTATCATCCGTCGCATGGTGTAGGGCGTCGGGAGGCAAAATAGGGTGCGGATGTGTTGCGCAGGCACGGAGTGCTGCACCCTGCCGGTGCTACGCGACGATCCTGGTGACACGTTCAGCGAAGAGGCTGAAGGCTCTTGTGCAACAGCTTCGACTCGCTGCCGAAGGAGAGGAATATGGTCACGGTCGATCAGCAGGCAGTCGCGAAGCAATGGCAGGCGAGAGGCTTCAGTTGTGATCTTTGGGTTGATCCGCCCGGTCAAGTGTGGGAGGATTACCGCCACACGACCGATGAACTGGTCATGCCGGTCGAGGGCCGGTTGGAACTGGAGTTCGGGGGACGGTGTGTGAGGCCGGAACCGGGCGAAGAAGTGTTCATCCCGGCCGGAGTATCTCATACCGTCAGAAACATCGGCGGGACCAACGCGAAGTGGTTGTACGGATACAGTCGCTAACATTCGAGACCAACTGACTCAGTAGAGGGAGAGGAGCCCATGCCGACAACGACGCAATTTGTGGTGAGTGGACAGAGTAAGCCCGGGGTGCTGGCTGAAGTAGCGGCTGTGCTGGGGGCTGCGGGAGTCAACATCAAGGCCTTCTCTGCACCTGAGGTCACCGGACCGGGGAAGCTGCGGTTGATCGTGGCAGATGTGGACGCGGCTCGTATTGCGCTCAGAAAATCCAAGATCAAGTTCCGCGAAGAGACCGCCCTGATTTTGAGTCTGGAGAATAAACCCGGCGCCTTGAAGCAGGTGGCCGATTCGCTGACCAGGGCGCGCATCAATGTGAAGTGTGGCTATTGCACCCCCTCCCGGGAAGGCAAACGCGCGATTGTCGTACTGACGGTGTCGAACACAACCAAAGCTCTCGGGGTGTTGCGCACCCATTCACTCGACGAATTCTAGTTCGCCTCATGCTGGGGGAGAAGAGGACAAGCAGAAGCCGTCTTCTTTTCCCCCTCTTCGTTCTTCTCCTCACCACATGGCTCAGTGGGTGCTCCGGCTGGAGTCCGGCGCGTCCGACGTACCCGCCCGGCTATCCGTTGGGGTTTGTCGAGCGGGGCAGCGCGTCCTGGTATGGCCCTGGCTTTCACGGCAATCGCACGGCAAACGGGGAGGTCTACGACATGCACAAGTTGACCGCTGCGCACCGGACCTTGCCGCTGGGATCGGTGGCGGTCGTGCGGTCACTGAGCACCGGTCGCCAGGTGACCGTGCGGATCAATGATCGGGGGCCGTTCGCGCGCGGGAGAATTTTGGACCTGTCCATAGCAGGAGCCCAGGCCGTCGGGATGGTTGGTCGTGGCACCGATTAGATCGAACTCCGGGTGGTCAGGTATGAGGGACGAGCCGGGGGGATGGGGGTGTTGCGCGTGCAGGTCGGGTCCTTTGCCGATCCGGCCAACGCGCAGACGCTGGTCGAACGGCTGAGGGGCGCCTATCCTGGTTCCAAGATCGTCGGGGTCGATCTGCCGGACGGACACCGGTATCGAGTCTACGCGGGACAATTTCAAACAGAGGCTGCCGCCGAGCAAGCCGCCGCCCATTTGAAACGGGCGCTCGATACCGATCCATTTATCGTTCGCGACGATGCGGTAGGGGGGACTACGGGGAATCCTTGAGGATACCGGAGCATGGCACATAACCTAACTGTCTGATATGCTGAACAATTGTCGTCTGCAAGGAATTATCGTAATGCTTGATGCGCCTCTCTGCCTGTGCTAATTGTAATACGCGATGGATGAAAGTGACCCGAGAGGACCCAGTCTGATCGTCTTCTCACGAGAGAGGGCAAGTCTTGCAGTTCGAACCCCAGGCTTCGGGCTGATCCAAGGATCCATCATTCACTCTCACAGCTTAAGCCGGTATCTCTAACCTCGATAGGTCGTATGGATATTATCGTCCTGATAGTCCTCATTCTATTGTCCGCCGTCATTCCTGTCGTTGAGGTCGGCTTCTATTCCGTCAACGATACGAAGCTCAGGGCGCTCGCCGATACGGGCAGCAAACGGGCCGATATGGCCCTCCATCTTCGCACCGATCCGCAACGACTCTTGCTGACCATCCTGGTCGGTGATCGCCTGATCGACACCGCCACGGCGTCGCTGGCGACGATTATCGCTTTGAATCGATTCGGAGGACAGGGCCTGGAAGGTGTGCTGGGCGAAGCCTTCGCCGTGCTGGTCGGTATTCTGACCTTTGTTCTATTGGTATTTGCCGATCTCGTGCCCAAGACCCTGGCTGCCAAGTACTCGGTCCCTGTGGTGCTGAACATGGCCTATCCGGCCTATGCGGCCCAGCAGGTGCTCACGCCGATCATGTTCTTCGTGGTGCCGCTCATCTATAAGTTGACCGGCGGCAAAGGGCTCAACGTGCCGTTCGTCTCGGAAGAAGAGCTGAAGATCATGTTGGATCAGAGCAGCAAGAGCGGCGCCATCGAGGCGCAGGAAGTGAAGATGATCAAGAACGTCTTCCAGCTGAAGGACATCACGGCGGAAGACTGTATGACGCCGCGTATCTATATGTTCTCGCTCGACTGCAATCAGTATTTGCGCGAAGCGAAGGAGCTTCTATTCAAGTCGAAATATTCCCGGATCCCGTTGTACGAAGGGACGTTGGACAACATTATCGGGATTCTCTATAAGACCAAAGCCCTGACGGCGTTGGCTCAGGGTCATACGGAAATGAAGCTTCGCGACATTGCGCAGCCGGTCCTGTTCATCCCGCATACGAAGTCCGCGGACGACCTGATGAAGCAGTTTCAGTTGGACAAACGCCACATGGCGATTGTGGTCAACGAGTTCGGTGGTGTGATGGGCCTGGTCACGCTGGAAGATCTGCTGGAGGAGGTAGTCGGAGAAATCGTCGACGAGACCGACATCACCGAAGAGTTGATCAAACGTATCGGGCAGAATCAGATCCTGGTGCATGGACGCACCGAGGTCCGAAAGGTCAACGATTTCCTCAAGGTGGACTTAGGCGATGATGCCGTGACGATCAGTGGTCTGGTGCAGCACGAGTTGGGCAGGATACCGAAGGTCGGTGAAGAAGTGCATATCGCCAACTGCCGCCTGGTCATTCATGAGGCGGATCCGCGCGTGATCAAAAGTGTGCAGATCTACAAAGAAGAGAAACATCCCATCACGCATGAGCCCATCATCGATGACCATGTGCCGGTCACTCAGGCGTCACTAGAGCGGTAAATTCCGTTTCCGTCAGAATCCGTACCCCCAGTTTCTGTGCCTGGTCCAGTTTCGACCCCGGATCGGTACCCGCCACCACAAATGACGTCTTCTTGCTGACGCTCGACGAGACCTGTCCTCCGAATTGTTCCACCAGCTGTTTGGCTTGATCGCGGCTGTACCCGGCCAGACCGCCGGTGAAGACGAATGTCTTGCCCGCGAGGCTCTGGCTGCCGGCTGTGTGTTCAGTCGAAGGGGGAGCGATCGTCAGGCCGCGTTCGATCAGGCGCGTGATGACCGCTCGATTCCGCTCTTCAGTGAAAAACGAGGCGAGGCTGGCAGAGATCTCCGGGCCGATTTCGCGAACCTGCAACACGTCCTCCTGCGTCGCCGACATTAGCTTCGGCAACGTGCCGAACTGTTTTGCCAGCACGCGCGCGATGTGCTGTCCCACCTGCCGGATGCCAAGCCCCATCAGCAACCGATCCAATGAGACGGATTTACTCCGTTCGATCGAGTCGAGCAGCAGGGTGGCCGATCGGTCGGCAAATCCTTCCAGTGTGAGGATCTCCTCTTTGGTGAGGCGGTAGAGGTCGGCCAGGTCGCGAACCAATCCTGCGTCGACCAATTGGGCCACCGTTTTCCTCCCCATCCCGTCGATATTCAACGCACCCTTGGAAGAAAAGTGTTCGATGGAGCCCTTCAGTTGCGCGACGCAGACGGTTTGGCCGGTGCAGTAGAAATAGGCTCCCTCGCGCGCCACGGCTGATCCGCACACCGGGCAATGGTCCGGCATGACGAACGGATCCTGTCTCGTTTCTCCGGGGACCGGGACACGCTCGGCGATGGCCGGGATCACGTCGCCGGCTCGCTCGACCTTCACCGTATCGCCGACACGGACGTCTTTGCGTGCCACCTCATCTGCATTGTGGAGGGTGGCCCGGCTGATCGTCACGCCGCCGACTTCCACCGGCTTGAGCAAGGCCAACGGTGTCAGGGTGCCGGTGCGACCGACCGAGACGACGATGTCTTGAATGACCGTG
>JACOEF010000841.1 GCA_024998705.1 Nitrospira sp. | reverse complement strand
GTATTGAAACAGCGGCGATTGGGGCAGCACGTCGCGCAGGCGCGTCACCGTGTTGCCGCCGATGGTCACATGGATATTGGGGAAGTGCTGCTTGATGAGGGCACAGAAGGTCATGGAGGAAAACATTTGTTGCTGCAAGACGATCGAGATGCCGACCACGTCCGGCTGCTCCGCCTCGATAGCCGGCTTCACCAAATGCTCGAACACATCGCGGTAGATGTTCACCTGGGTGTCGTTCACCGCATCCATCACTTCGTGCGATACGAAGACTTTATAGGAGAGGTCCGTCTCCATCGGCGGCATGCAAATCCGCGCCGGAGCATAGACCATTGAAATCACGGACGTAACTTCACGGAATACATGAATGGCCCACTCTAACTGGTCGATTTCGTAGAAGACTTCTCCGCGAATGATCGCCTTAGCCTTCTCGGCCTTCTTGATCAGATCGTCGATGCGTTGACGCGTGAGATCGCAAAGCGTGAGCTGGAGATCCTGCTCCCATTCTTCCAGTTCCCGCTTCTTCGCCAACTTGCGCAACCGGTCGAGCTGCTGCGGCACCCGGCGCAGAACCTTCTTCAAAAAGTCCTCGCTGAAATACCAATCCCACATCTCGAGGTTGATGTCTTTTTGAATGACCGTATGGCCGGCCTGGCGAAGCACCGCGGTGAGGGACGGGAGACTCAGATAGGGTTCGGAGGGGAACCAGTCGGGCGGGAAGATCAACATGACCTTCATCTTCCGGCCGCTGGTGGCTTCGAAACTTTGGCGATTGGGGAGGATCAGTTCTTTGGAGGCCCGTTCACCCTTCGTATATTCCACACGCATGAAGGTGGCTCCTGTATCGGTCCGGCACTCCGAAACAGTCAGAATGCCAAGGGGTTAGCTTGGAGAACGACATTGTACGAGGGGGAAAGATGGAGATGCAAGCGTGGCTTGATTGCCCCATTGCTCGCGCAACGCGCGGCCTCGGAAGGCCCTCGTTGGACGCGCGCAGTTTGGGGCAAACCAAGCCCCGCTTGCTGTGGAAGGTTGGAGAGAGAAAAGGAGACTACCGGCTCACCGTCTCGCCGGCGTGCAAAACCTTGACGCTCGTTCTTCC
>JACOEF010000013.1 GCA_024998705.1 Nitrospira sp. | reverse complement strand
GGCGGATGGTCGAATCGTTGCAGCACGAGTCTTTCTATGTGGCAGGCACGTGGATCGACGAACCAATGGGGCTCTACATTGGCTGGGTTGAGCGCAAGAATGCGTTCGCCGATGGCATGCCGCTCCGGAATAGTCGCGGCGACCGCATGCTCGTCTTTTCCGGCGAAGATTTCTCGGATCACCGGGTGGATCAACCGCTGAAGGACGGTGTGCCCTCCTATCTCGCTCAGCTCTCCGAGACGGACCCTCATTTCCCGGCCTGCTTGAACGGGCGATTCCACGGGGTTGTAGCGGATCGCGCCAATGGAATCGCCATGCTGTTCAACGATCGCTATGGTCTCCATCGGCTCTATTACCACCAGGCTAAGGAAGCGGTCTACTTCGCCGCCGAGGCCAAAGCCATTTTGGCCGTGCGCCCTGAGTTGCGAAGTTTAGATCCACGTAGCATGGGAGAGTTTGTTGCCGGGGGCTGTGTCCTGGAAAATCGCACGCTGTTCGAGGGGATTCATGTCCTGCCCTGCGCCGCGAAGTGGATCATCAGGAACGGCGGCATCGAGCAGCGAGATGTATACTTCTGTCCTGAGGAGTGGGAAGAGCAGGAGGTTCTGGCGCCTGAGGCTTATTATCAAGAGCTTCGTGAGGTATTCACCAGGAATCTCCCTCGCTATTTTCAGTCCAAGGAACAGATCGGTCTATCGCTGACCGGGGGGCTTGATACCCGCATGATCCTGGCCTGGCACAAGTCGGCAGCCGGATCGTTGCCCTGCTATACCTTCGGCGGGATGTATCGCGACTGCCAAGACGTCATTGTGGCACGAAAGGTGGCGCATGCCTGCGGTCAGAATCACAAAGTGATCGAGGTCGGGAACGAGTTCCTGTCGTTGTTCCCACGGTATGCGGAACGGACGGTCTATCTGACGGACGGTTGCGCCGATGTAAGGCGGGCATCCGATCTCTATGTCAACGAGCGAGCCCGTCAAATCGCTCCCGTCAGGATGACGGGAAACTATGGTAGCGAAGTGCTGCGAGGACTACGCGCCTTCAAGCCTGTGTCGACTATACGGGGGATCTTCACGCCGGAGGTTGATACCAGTCTTCACCGGGCTGAGGAGACGTATCAATCGCTTGTGCACGGGCACCTGGTTTCTTTTGCAGCATTCAAACAGGCCCCCTGGCACCATTATGGACTGCTGGCCTTGGAGCAAACCCAGGTGTCGTTGCGTTCTCCGTATCTCGACAACGATCTCGTGCGTACGGCTTTTCGGTGCCCTCGTTCCCTGCGAACGACGAATGACCTCTGCCTGCGGTTAATTGCCGATGGTGATGCGGTTCTGCGACAAATTCCGACAGACCGGGATGTGGGGGGCGTTGGGGTCAGGGGGCAACTGTCGCGGGGCATGCATCAGTTTCTCATCAAGGCGGAATATGCTTACGATTATGGGATGCCCCAATGGGTAGCCAAGATAGACCATCTGCTGTCACCACTCCATCTCGAACGGCTCTTTCTCGGAATGCAAAAATTTAACCATTATCGCGTCTGGTATCGGGACAGCCTCGCGGGCTACATCCGCGACATGCTTCTAGACCCGCGCACCTTGTGTCGCCCATATCTCCAAAGGCGTCACGTTGAAGAAATGGTGCAGGGGCACCTCAAAGGTGATAGGAACTATACCAATGAGATCCATATGGTGTTGACGCTGGAACTCGTGCATCGGCTTCTCATTGACTCGCACTGATATTTCTCCCCTTTTCGTGCGAGAGTTAATGCTCGCACGTGCAGAACCATCTAAAACCCCATTTTTAATCTGAGTATTCGTCAGAAAAGCAGGGTCATCTTGATCATAATCTGGTGGCTGGGAACCCTATGATCGGGCTCATTGTTGACCCAGAAGACCTTACGGTAGCTGAGGAGTTCTTTGAACTTTTCAAGACGCCATAGGAACCGGCAGTACCAGGTCGAAGATACAGCGCCGTTCTCGTCACGAGTGGCGAAGTGGAACATGTCGATGCCGACGTTTTTATCGTTTATGGATCATGCCCGAGATCGCAGGATGACACGCAAAGGTTTGAGTCGATACTGCTTCCAGGTCCGACGCATATCGAGTGGAAAGATCACAGCATCCCTCTGTACGGCGCGGTTGCGGCGTGTAAGCCGGGGAGTTCGGATGGCATGCTGCGGATTGGGAGCAAACCCGCCGATTGTCGATTCACTCGAGAAAAGCGGGTCATCTGGCGAATCGGGTACGATCTTTTTGATGAGGTCCGGTATCTACTCACCCGAGGGCAACCGCCGGCCGAGGCGCTGACGCCGACACTGGACCTGCATATCGATATCTTGCGGACGGTGCTGATTGAGTCGAACGTATCTTTTCTCGAGATTCCTCCAAGACCGGCCGGTCACGACTTTATCTGTTGTCTCACCCATGACGTGGACTTCTTTGGGATCCGTCGGCACAGATTTGATCGCACGATGGGTGGATTTCTCTACCGAGCCTCCATAGGATCGTTGATTGATCTGCTTCGTAGCCGCCGTTCCCCGGCTGACCTGCTGAAAAACTGGCTGGCTTGTCTCTCGTTGCCGTTGGTGTTGGCAAAAGTACTGCCGGATTTCTGGCGCCCTTTTGAGGATTATGCCAAGGTCGAAAGTGGGGACCGCTCTACATTTTTTCTCGTGCCATTCAGGGGAAAGCCCGGACTTGCGACGGACGGCAGCGTCCATGCCTGGCGAGCGGTGCCCTATGGGATTGCGGAAATTGAGGGCGAAGTGACGCAAGCCGCAAAACGTGGCAGCGAGCTCGGGGTGCACGGCATCGATGCGTGGCGTGATACTGGTGCCGGGCGTGAGGAGAAACGTCAGCTGATCGGCGTCACCAACCAAACCACGGTCGGTATCAGGATGCATTGGTTGTATTTTGATGCAGATTCGCCCAAGCGGTTAGAGGAAGCCGGGTTCGATTACGATTCAACGTGGGGATATAACGAGGCGGTCGGCTACAAGGCGGGTACGTTACAAGCATTCCGGCCGTAGGGGTGCAACCGGTTATTGGAACTGCCCCTCTCCATCATGGATTCCGCGCTGTTTTCATCGGGTAGAATGGGACTCGATTCATCGATGGCGTTAAGACTATGCCGTCAGATTGTGGAGCATGCGAGGCAGTTCGGAGGCGCACTGGTCGTAAACTGGCACGAGCGGAGCTTGGCACCTGAGCGCCTGTGGACACGTGCTTATCACCAGCTGATTGAACAGGTTGGTCGTGAGGGGCGGGTGTGGTTTGCAACGGCAGGAGAAGCCGCAAATTGGTTTCGCTGGCGACGTTCGATTAAGTTTAGGCAGACACTCTCGCCAGGGGGAGGCTGGTCCATTCAAGTGCCCGCACCCTACACGGTAAGTTACGGAGCTCATATCCATCTCCATAAATCTGGCACCTCTGGAATCGACCAGGAAATTATTATGTTCGGTGCATCCGGCACTCTAGAGTTTCAAATCTGATTGCAACGAGTCTGAAGTGCTCTACGGGAATGCAGAGCTGTGTAGTTACCTTTTTAGGAGTCGCATGCTTACGACAAGTCACGAAGTGTCCGCCATGGGCAAGAAGGTTCGAGTCCCTGCCATAAGGCTAGAGGATGACGTTGTCGTCGTCATGAATGGATCCTTAATAAGCATCGGGGAAATATTCGATGCCTATTGGCGAACAGCCGATTAGCTGCCTGCTCTTACCCAGATTGGTCAGCAACTACGCGGTGTTGAGAATAGGCCCGATCTACTCACATTTGTCCAACGGGCTCCTGAGACACAGCCGCTCTTCGACTATTACATGGAGTTGGACAACGTGGCGGCGATTCCAGTGACGAGTCACGAGCGTTGGCTTAAAGAGCAGATTTCTGCGGCGACTAGAAGGAATATACGGACGAGTGAAAAGAAGGGCATCACGGTCAGAGTCGATGAATATGATGAGCGATATGTTCGCGGGATCATGTCCATCTATAACGAGTCGCCGATGCGTGCCGGCAGAAAGTTCTGGCACTATGGCAAGGCGTTCGACGTCGTAGAATCGGAGAACGGAACGTATCGAGAGCGAAGTACGTTTCTCGGAGCCTATTGCGAGAATGAAATTGTCGGATACATGAAAATTGTGTGGGATGTTCGGACCGCCGCCATTATGCAGATCATCTCGAAGTTGGAGTATCGCGATAGACGACCGAATAATGCGTTGATGTCGGAGGCCGTTCGTCTCTGTGCGAAGCGAGGAGTCAGCCACCTATTGTACGAGCGATTGGTCTATGGAAATAAAGGGGAAGATTCACTCACTCGATTCAAGAAAGAGAATGGATTTATCAGGATGGATTTGCCCCGGTATTACATCCCGCTGACTACGAAAGGGAAAATTGCCCTCGCTCTTGGACTACATCGAGAACTTAAAGAGGTTGTGCCGTCGGGCTTGCGTCAGAGATTAGTGAAATGGCGTGAGAAGTGGTATGCCAACCGGGTGAAAGCCGAATCGCCGATGTAGTGCCGTCGTCGGCTCCTTTTGTTTCTTCTCTCATTTTGCTACATCAATTCTCAACCTGGTTCTTATGAATTTCCGACAGACTGCTGCCAAAGTTACGCTCCTTGTCGCCTCATGTGCTTTTGGCATGCTGCTCTGCGAAGTAGGGGCCAGGTTGCTTCTCAATCCCGCTGACTATCTATCGGCAAATGTAATCAGGGATGAGGTCCTCGGAATCACGATTTCCCCGAACAGTTCTGGATTTGATGCATGGGGGTTTCGAAACAAAAACGTCCCTTCTAGCGCCGATATTGTGACGATCGGAGACTCCCACACTTACGGTAATACCGCAAGGATGGATGACGCATGGCCGGCAGTGGTGGCGCGAGCCACCGGGCGCGAAGTGTATAACCTCGGCCTCGGAGGCTATGGACCTAATCAGTACTATCATGTCTTGATGACGAAAGGCTTGAAGCTCCGTCCCAAATTAGTCCTGTGTGGTCTCTACATGGGAGATGACTTCGAAAATGCCTTTATGATTACGTATGGGCTCGATTACTGGGCACGGCTGAGGAATGGGGAGTGGGGCCAAGTGAACCATGATATTTGGGGTGCGTCGGAAGATCCCGTCACTGGGGCAACTATTCGGAATTGGCTCTCGGAGCACAGTATGATTTACAGGCTTGTCATGCATGGACCGCTTGTTGCCATGGTGAAGGAGGCGATCCGTTTTAATCAGGCTGCTTCTGGGAGTGATCCTTACACCACAGCCTTGACCGTGGAGAATGAGAACATTCGCGAGGCGTTTCGCCCCTTGGGCATGGCTGGGCGGTTGGATCAAACCAGCGGTCCCGTTCGTGAGGGGATGCGTATTACGTTCCACTTGCTGGAGGAAATGGCGAAGGCGTGCCGGCAAGAAGGATGTCAGTTTTTAGTGGTCATCATTCCGACCAAAGAGACGGTCTTTGCGGAGTATTTGGAGAAAAAGCCTGATTTGCATTTACATGAAGCCCTCAGGCGGGTCATCAGTAATGAGCAGGCCACGCGGAAGACCCTTCTCGATTTTCTTGTCGGTGCGGACATTGCGTATGTGGATACCTTACCTGCCTTGCGGCGGTCAGTTGGCCAACAGCTCTATGCCCAAACTACGCGCGACATGCATCCTGGTAAGAACGGCTATCGGGTGATCGGCGAAGCTGTGGCGGAGTATCTCGCGCGGGCTAAACCGAAGGTTAGGTGATCTATTAAGAAAAGTTGTTTGGGCTATCCTAATGGAATGAACCCATCCCTCTCACTTTGGCATGGTGGTGGTCATGTGAGTCCACTACTTCACTGAGGAGGGGAACCATGAGCATGACGACGCTGGGCGACCCGTGTTTCAGAAGCGGTTCTCACGGGTCGCCTTGATCAAGTTTATGGCCAACCTGTCTCGCTGCCGTGTGGGGATGGAAGTGTGTGGGCGACGTCCCCCCCATATCGAGTAGCGCCGCGATTTAGAGTCCAATCCCTTAACTGGAAGGAGATTGGAGATGAAGCAGCGGTTTTCAGAGGTACAGATTATCGGATTTTTGCGAGAGGCCGAGGAGAGGGGGCTCCGGAAATTCGGACAGTGTGGTAAGTGGTAGCCTGGCTTCACCGAAGCCACCCGAGGGTGGCGAACCAGAGGAGCGAGGCGATGAAGAGAACGAGACGCAATCACGGGGCATCTTTCAAGGCAAAGGTGGCCTTGGCCGCGGTCAAAGGCGACAAGACGCTGGCCGAATTGGCCGAGCACTTTCAAGTCCATCCCACCCAGATCACCGAATGGAAGCAGCAATTGCTGGCGCGGGCCGCGGACGTGTTTGGTGGCACCAAGCCGACGTCCGACACGCCGGATCTCAAGGTCCTCCACGCCAAGATCGGCCAACTGGTGCTGGAGAATGATTTTTTAGAAGGGGCGCTCATCAAGGCGGGATTGTTGAGCGCAAAACGATGATCGACCGAACCCATGCCCTGCCAGTCGTTCGGCAATGTCAGCTCCTCGGGGTGGCTCGCTCGACGGCGTACTACCAGCCCACGCCGGTGTCGGCCGCGGATCTGGGGCGGATGCGGCGGATCGACGAGCTGCATCTGGCCCATCCGTTTGCCGGGGCTCGGATGCTGCGCGATCTCTTGCGGCAAGAGGGCCAGACCATCGGACGGCGGCGTGTGGCGACATTGATGCGCCGCATGGGGATTGAGGCCCTGTATCGCAAGCCGCATCTCAGCCAGCGGCATCCGGCCCACACCGTCTATCCGTATCTCCTCCGCGATCTCACGATCCGGCGGCCCAATCACATCTGGGCGGCGGACATCACCTACATTCCAATGCACCGCGGCTTCGTGTACTTGTGTGCGGTCATGGACTGGGCCAGTCGCCGGGTGCTGGCGTGGCGGCTCTCCAACACGCTGACGACCGATTTCTGTATGGAGGCGGTCCAGGAGGCTGTGACCACCTATGGCACACCGACGATCTTCAATACTGATCAAGGGTGCCAGTTCACCAGTCAGGAGTTCACGGGACTCCTGAAGCTCCATGCTGATCTGGATGCCGGGGAGGGGAAAGGGTGCTGGCGTGACAACGTCTTTGTGGAACGACTCTGGAAGAGCATCAAATACGAGGAGGTGTATCTGCACGCCTATGAGACCGTCAGTGCCGTCCACCAGGGATTAGCACGCTACCTGACGTTCTACAACCAGACCAGACCGCATCGGGCGCTTGACGGCCAAACACCCGATGGAGTGTACTTTGACCACCTGCCCGCACGGCGCACCGCCGCGTAGGCAGAACACCGCGAGGCGCCACTTAAGAACGAACACATGCTGTCCAACCAACCGGGGCCACTTCTGACACCCGCCGCCTATGCCAGGCAATTGGCTAGAAAATCGGTTACAGTCGCACCCGGCCTCCAAACGTAGCTGCTACTCAAGACGGGGGGGGACGTCGGCCCTATAGTCCATAATGTATACATGGGATCTCTTCTTCTAATTATCTTTGTTATCATGCTTCTATGGCTCTATCGCCGTGAGGGAATAGAGCGAGTTGGGGTTTCCGCGGCAATTTGGATTGCTGTTGCGTGGGTGGTGATCTATGCATCGCGTCCTGTTACCGAATGGTTCAGTCAATCGAACGGCAACTCTGTGGCCGTGTCATCATCTGACGAGGGAAATCAAATAGAAGCAGTTGTCAGTCTTAGTTTGATTCTGACCGGATTGATGGTGCTGCTAATGAGAGGGGTCCGGTTGTCAGTGATTATCAGGAACAACGGCTGGCTATTTGTCTGTTACCTGTTCTGGTTCGTGAGCATCGTTTGGTCCGACTATCCCATCATTACCTTCAAACGCCTCTTCAAGGACCTGGGCAATGTTGTTATGGTGCTAGTGGTTTTGACAGAAAGGGATTCAGTTGAGTCTATCAAGGCAGTCTGTACGAGAGTCGCATATCTGTGTATTCCCCTATCCGTAATTTTAATTCGTTACTTCCCAGAATGGGGAAGATTCTATGCGGGTTATTCTGGAAATGAGGTAATGTGGGTGGGGGTGGCAACGCACAAGAATACGCTCGGCGCTCTTGCAATGGTGGGAGCGCTATTTCTATTGTGGGACCTTTTAGGGCTTCAAAGTGCAAATAAACGAGGGAATTATGTCGCGCGCGCGTTCGTCTTGGCAATGTGCTGGTACTTGTTATTGATCGCCAATAGTCTGACGTCCCTACTTTGTGCCATTCTGGGTTCACTGCTCCTCATCGCCTTCGATAATTCAGTATTTCGGGAGAACATTGGAAGACTGGAAATGTGTGGAATAGGTGTTGTGATTCTCGTGATTATATCGAATTCAGTGTTTGACCTTAATCTCCAGGAGGAATTTCTTCTTGGTGTGGGGCGAGATGCAACTCTTACTACTCGAACAGATATTTGGCCAATTTTGGCAAGTTTTCAAGATAATTCAATAGTCGGTGCAGGATTTAATACGTTTTGGGCAGGAACGCGACTTAGGCTGTTGCATGAAACGGTTGGTGGAATCATTCAGGCACACAATGGCTATCTCGAAACCTACCTGAATGGAGGTGCCATTGGCGTGGCTCTGTTAGTAGCGGTTCTCCTTGCAGGTTATCGGCGGACCAGAAAGTTGCTTGAAAAGGATAGAGCTGACGGTAGCATTCGATATGTTATTTTGTTCATCGCGATCGTCTATAATTTTTCTGAAGCATCGTTTAATAAGGCTAGTATTCTTTGGCCTGTGACAGTGTTTGCTCTTATGGAGTACCACAAGCCTTCGATGAGCCGATGAGCCCCCAACTCAAAAAGGTTTGCCTTGAATATGGTAAATAGGTTTGGCATCGTTCTCCTGGCTCGCCTCGACAGCCTTTGTAATGTCTCTGAATGACTGCAAAAATGAACACGTCGGTGATCAGTTCCGTTCGGAATCCAGCCTTGGATTTTACAAAGGGAGTCTTATTATTGTTCATGGTCCTGTATCACTGGATCAATTACTTTGTGGATGTGCAAGGATTTTTTTACACATATTTGCGATTCATCACCCCCTCATTCATTTTCATTACGGGGTTCTTGCTGGCTAATGTGTATCCGGATCGATATGGGTTCGATAGCTCACAAATTTTCCGGCGCCTGCTACTTAGAGGGATGAAGCTGCTCCTGTTATTCGTCCTGTTAAATGTTGTTGCTAATCTTCTCTTTGCGAGGAGTTACAACAGGGTGATGCCGGGGATTGACGGGTTTTTCCGCGATGCGCCCATAATCTTCACTTCCGGAAACGCTAAGGCGGCATTTGCGATCCTAGTGCCGATCAGTTACTTGTTGCTTTTGTCTGCCGTGATTTTCCTGCTTGGCCGGTCGTATCCGCAGGCACTTCCCTTCATGTGCATGGTTCTTTTTGGGGGTAGTGTGGTTCTCGACTTGTATGGATTGGCCAGCGTGAACGTCACTCTCTTAGGAATTGGAATTCTGGGTTTGTGGGGGGGGCTCTATCCACT
>JACOEF010000840.1 GCA_024998705.1 Nitrospira sp. | reverse complement strand
TTCCTCGAAAAAAAAGTTGTCGAAATGACGGTCGAGTAACGTGCCGTCCATGTCGAGCAACACATCGTCGATCCGACTCCAATCGACGGACTGATGGGCGGCTTCTGGGCGAGGTGATAGCATCCAGGCAGTATACCGGAGACCGGCGCGTCAAGACGAGTCATTGTGTTCGGTGAAATCTCTATGCTACCGTCGCCCACCATGTCACGAACCAAACAAACGCGCGGTCCTGTGGCTCCGCTCTTCACCCTTGAGGGAGGCCGACTGCCTATTATCGCCCTCATCGGGCGGCCCAATGTCGGGAAATCCACACTGTTTAACCGCATCCTTGGCACACGTGCGGCCATCGTCGACGACGTGCCCGGTGTGACCCGGGATCGGAACTACGCCGATTCGACCTATCGCAATCGCCGCTTCCGGTTGGTGGATACGGGAGGGCTGGACCCGACAGCCAGCGAAGGCATGTTGTCCCTAATCCGGCAACAATCCCAACTCGCCATCGCCGAGGCGGATATTCTCGTCCTGGTTCTGGATGCCCGCTCAGGCCTGACGCCGGCCGTCGAAGAAGTCGTACAAACCCGGCGCGGCTCGGATAAACCCGTCTACTACGTGATCAACAAAATCGATACCCCGAAGGCCGATCCGCTCATCGCCGATTTCTATCGCCTCGGGCAGGAACAGCTCTATCCCCTGTCGGCCGAACACGGCATCGGTGTCGCCGAATTGCTGGACGACCTGTTCTCCCACATGGCCGAGCCCCTCGACGAAGAGGCCATCAGCGAGACGCCGCGTATCGCCATCGTCGGACGGCCAAACGTCGGGAAATCTACCCTGGTCAATTCAGTCCTCGGGGAAGCGCGCGTCGTCGTAAGTGATGTGCCGGGCACAACCCGTGACCCGGTCGACTCGGTGGCAACGTTCAAGGACCGGCAATATGTGCTGACCGATACGGCAGGCATACGTCGCCGTGGGCGTGTAGAACGGGGCATCGAGGGGTACAGCGTCGCCCGATCCTTGCGCGCCATCGGCCGATCAGACATCGCCGTGCTGCTGCTGGATGCGGAAGACGGCGTCACTGAGCAGGACACCAAAATTGCAGGCCTCGTTCTCAAGCAGGGACGCGCCTGCATCCTCATCGTCAACAAGTGGGACCTCAAGACCGACGACGTGCACGCGCGCGAGGCCTACAAACAAGATCTTGAACGTCGCTTCCCGTTCCTCGCCTGGGCGCCGGTGCTGTTCATTTCGGCGCTGGAGCAGGATTTTTTGCGCGGCTTGTTCGCTTTGATCGACCAGGTCTATTTCTCATTCTGCAAACGGGTCCCCACCGGCCCCCTGAATCAATTCTTTCAGGGCTTGCTGGAAGAACACCCCTTACCGGTTCGAAAGGGAAAGCCGGCCAAAGCCAGCAAATCGGCGTTCATGACGCAAGTGGCGACACGCCCGCCGGCCTTCGCACTCTTTGTGGGACATCCCGACAATATGACGCCGGCCTACCTCCGGTTTCTCGAAAACCAGATCCGGAAGGAATATCATTTCTCCGGTACGCCTATTCGACTGATGACCAGAAAAAAATGAGGCAACCTTGTCAGGTCGAGGCGCAATCGACACAATCGGCTCCAGGCTTCCTCACCCCGTCTGTTTCGTCCCCCACGATTCCTTGAATATTTCGTAGTTCCCCCCTCTGTGAAAGTTTACTGCTGTGGCGCGTATCTTGCGTTTCACCTCGATATTCGGACGGCACCTCCAGCCCAACGTGCCGAACCGAAGATGGACAACCGCACCTGGGAGGCGCACCGCCCTATGTTCATCGAACGCCCACACCTCGACCTCCTTGCTCCCCCGGCTCCCCCGGTCCCATGGATCGAGACCGCTATCCTTGTCCTCTCCATGGACGGCCGCATACTCCATGCGAACGAACAGGCGTGCGAAGTTGCGCACCTCCTCACCGACGATTCCCCTCGCCTGGAGACCTCCACGGCCGAGTCGCTTCGTCACCCCTTGCTGGATCTTTTCTATGACGTCTTGTCCCATTTGGAAAAACACATCGCAGCGGAAGACTGGACCTCCTTCGAACGCACGCGCATCATCCACTGGGAAACCGGCCTGGTGCACCTCAGAGGAGTGGGAATTCCCGACCAGGCCCGGCGCCAACAATCACGTATCATTCTGACACTCCACCACCAGGCAGACCTTTTACACCTCTCACCTTGTGCCTGTGACCCACACGCCCCCGGACGCCTCGCTCGTCTCGAACGGCTTTCAACTTGACTCATGCGGATCAGCATGTTATTCGCACAGGAGACGTTGTACGCCACACGCAATCCGGTATGAACCGGCCCCGCGCAAGCGAGGACTGGATTCTGCTCCATTCAATCGGCGTCACACCACTCCGATCACGACGGTTCTGTGAACACTATGACGTATTCTGTAATTTCCGCTTTTCGCCTCCTCGTGCTTTCAATCCCGCTGGGTACTTGTCTTGTCCTG
>JACOEF010000055.1 GCA_024998705.1 Nitrospira sp. | reverse complement strand
TAAGGTCACCGAAGAGAAGCTGTATCTCGAAGAAGAAATTCGCAGCGAACAGCGGTTCGACGACATCATCGGCGACAGTCGGGCGTTGAAGCAGGTCCTTTCGCAAGTCGAAATTGTGGCGCCGACCCAGGCAACGGTGTTGATTCTCGGCGAAACCGGCACCGGCAAGGATCTCATTGCCCGGGCGATTCACCGGCTCAGTGACCGAAACCAGCGGACCTTCGTGAAACTGAACTGCGCCGCGATTCCCACCGGTTTGCTCGAAAGCGAGTTATTCGGCCATGAACGGGGGGCCTTCACCGGGGCTATCGCCCAGAAAGTCGGTCGGTTCGAATTGGCCCATGGTGGCACGATCTTTCTGGACGAGGTGGGGGAAATTCCGCTGGAGCTGCAGTCCAAACTGCTCCGAGTACTGCAGGAGCAGGAGTTCGAGCGGCTCGGGAGCACCCGTACGGTGCATGTGGATATCCGGTTGATTGCCGCCACGAACCGAGATCTCGCCAAGTTGGTGGAGAACCATGAGTTCCGGAGCGATTTGTATTACCGGCTGAACGTGTTTCCGATCACCCCGCCGCCGTTGCGCGAGCGGAGAGAGGACATTCCTGTGCTGGTGCGTTATTTCACCCAGCACTATGCCGCTCGCATGAAAAAGCCGATCGAATCGATTCCGGCAGCGACGTTGGAGGCCCTCTCCCGCTATCACTGGCCGGGCAACATCCGCGAGTTGGAGAACCTGATTGAACGTGCCGTGATTCTGACG
This sequence comes from Nitrospira sp., assembly GCA_024998705.1. Taxonomy (GTDB): domain Bacteria; phylum Nitrospirota; class Nitrospiria; order Nitrospirales; family Nitrospiraceae; genus Nitrospira_A. The sequence goes on along the minus strand of JACOEF010000055.1, from coordinate 1,784 downwards.
CAGGGGACCCACTTGCAGGTGCCGCTTCCGGAACTCAAGATTCACGCGCAGCAGCCTCCGGTTCCCGGCGCCACCCTTCACGATGCCGAGCGCGAGCAGATTCTGCGGACCTTGCGCGAGACGCGATGGGTCATCGGCGGCCCGGACGGCGCAGCGGCTCGCCTGGGTCTCAAGCGTACGACACTCACCTCGAAAATAAAGAAACTGGGCATCGATCGCCCCCGCGGGTGACGATCCCCTTCGTCACCTGACGACCTCTCGTCGTTTTCATTTCGTCACTCTCCATTCGCCAGCGCGTCTTTTCCTTCTTCCGCATCACATCGCCCCGCTATTTCAAGCCGTTAGCCCCTGTTGCGTGATTGAGCGACGGGTGGAACGGGCCTTGCCATTACGGATGGATAGCCATGCATAAAGGAACCGGGGGGTGACTTCATGAAAGACATCACGCTGTGGATCGGGTGGTACGGACTGTTACTGGGCATTCCACTCATCATCTTCAGTCTGGGTCTTATGGAGTGGATCATCGGGTTGGCTCAGCAGCGGGTGACGAGTGAACAGTATCGGCCGCAACGTTAACCAGGAGATTTGCCATGTACAGCTTTTTCAAGACAGACGACTCATGGGCGGGTTTGATTCTGCGGGTGGTGCTGGGAGGGGTGATATTCGCGCATGGCGCCCAGAAGCTTCTGGGTTGGTACGGAGGGTCCGGGTTTGAAGGCACCATGGGATTCTTTACTCAGAAGATGGGCCTCCCCTGGCTGATCGCGTTTCTGGTCATCATCGGGGAATCCATCGGCAGTTTGGGATTGCTGGCCGGCCTGTTCACACGGTTCACGGCGGCGAGCTTCATCGTGATCATGGCGGGCGCGATCATGACCGTGCACTTGCCGCAGGGGTTCTTCATGAACTGGTTCGGACAGCAGGCCGGTGAAGGGTTCGAATATCATCTGCTGGTCATCGGCATGAGCCTGGCGTTGCTGGTCGTCGGCGGAGGGAAGTGGGCGCTCGACGGTGTCATCGCCCGCTGGCTAGGTGAGCGCACGGCGTCGCCGGCTCCGAAGGCGCGGGAGGCGAGCTTCGCTCTCCGCATGTTTTGAATGTCATGGTGAGGTCGAGCATCGGACGTACGGGGCGAAGGGAGCCACGACCATGCTGAAGATTACGGTGTCGAATACGCATCCGGGCGCCATCTTCGTTCTTTCAGGTCGGTTGGCCGGTCCCTGGGTCCGGGAGCTGCGGGATTGTTGGTTGAAGCGGGAGTTCGACGAGTCGGCCCCTTGCCATCTCGATCTTAGGGAAGTGACCTTCATCGATGAGGCGGGCACCACGCTGCTGTCTCAGATGTGCCAAAGGGGAGTCACGATTCAGGCATTGGGCTGTATGACGAAGGCCATCGTGCAGAATGTAGGTAGGACAGGAGGCGGCAATAACGGGAGTGGAGTGCGATAACGCGCACGGATAGTTGTCGGTCGTGCACAGAAGGTCGACACAAGGAAATCGGAGAGGAGGTGCAAGATGCCGGTTACATTGATCAATGTGTTTTCGGTCCCCGCTGCCAAAGAGGCAGAATTTGTGCAGTGGTGGCAGGACGTCAAGGCGCGCATTACGAAGCAGGAGGGATTCATCAGCGGCAAATTTCACAAGAGTATCAAGCCTGAGAGCAAGTTTAACTACATCAACGTGGCCATCTGGGAAAATGAAACCGTGTATTGGAAGGCCTATGAGAAGAGTGTCACACCCATGAAGGCCAAACTCGGGCAACTGGGGGTGGACATGACGCCGGC
>JACOEF010000103.1 GCA_024998705.1 Nitrospira sp. | reverse complement strand
ATGACCGGTGGCCCGCATGAACTCCTTGTATCGTGCGTTCGACGCCTCAAACTTATCGATCAGATACGCATCGATTACCACCTGATGCCTCGCCTCATCGGAATGTTCGTTGCTACCCATGGTGAACTCACCGCTCGGAATAAGGACCATGTCTTTATGATCGACGGCCGCCTTCGCCGCCACCGCCATCGAGATGGACCCGGCCACGAGTACCGCTCCTATTCCAATCTGAAGACCTTTGTGCCTCCGCATGAAAAACCTCCTTGGTTGAGAACCCTGACAGCCCCCCGGTGGGGTCACGATTGTTGCTAAACAGAGACCTGGCCCTGCGGGGCAGGCTTCGACGTCCTCATCTCCCGCACTACGCCGGCAGCCCGCTGTAGATACCGGTTCCACCAAATGACCGGATCGACGACATCCCCGCATTGCACACAACGCGAAGTGGTGCTATCGAGCCCGCTGGCTCCGCTCAACAGGTCCGTGCAGAAATCAGGAACCATGAGCCCGCCGCACCGCAGGCAGCTCGACTCTTGCTGAAGAGTCAGGATCTGTCTCCGGATGTCACTCAGTCCTACAGTTCCTTCCGTCGTCTTCGCGGTTGCCATGATCACTCCTCACATGCCAATGTCCAATGTTTGCAACGACTATGTCTAAGGTTTAATCTATTTTGTCCAATGTGTCAATAGTTACTCAAATAAATATTTGACAAACATTGGACACGTCAATATACTTGGACACAGTAATGAATACTCACAGAATTCATAGGGTTGCGAAGCTCACCGGCCTGAGTCGAGACGTGATTCGGGTGTGGGAACGTCGGTTTGACCTCCTAAAACCGACGCGAGGGGCGAACCGCTATCGTAATTATTCAGATGAAGATGTCGCGTTGTTGCGCTATCTGAAGAACCAACTGGACGCGGGAGCTTCAATCGGCGATCTCGCCAAGTTGGGGCGCGAGGAATTGATCACCCGTCTGCGCGCGGAGGCGCCGCGCACTGCGGTGGTAGACAATACGTTCGACCGGCTCTTACGGGAATTGCTCTCGGCACTGGAGCCACTCGACCGCGTCACATTCGAGAAACGCCTGAACGGCGCGGTCGCGGTCGTGCCATTTGAGGAGGCACTCCACGGAATTTTGCTTCCCCTGCAGGAACAGGTAGGGGATCTCTGGCACAGCGGGCGCATCAGTATCGCCGTCGAACATTACGTCACGGGTCAAATTCACCAAAAACTGTATGCCGCCATGAATCAATTGCCTGTGGCGGAATTCGGCGCGAAAGTCATCGTGGCCTGCCCGCCCGGGGAGGAGCATGACATTGCCGCGTTGGCGGTCGCGTACCGGTGCCGCGTGCGTGGCTGCCGCGTCTACTACTTAGGATCAAACGTGCCGACCTCATCCCTCAGCAGGCTCTGCCGAGAAGTCACTCCGGATCTGACCATACTTTCCTTTACCCTCGCGCTCCAGGAAGACAGCGCAACCGAGTTGATTCGAGCACTCGCAGAAGAATTGACACCCATCACCACGGTCATGGTCGGCGGCCACGGGGCCCGCGCGATGCGCAATCAGTTCGCGCAATCCCACATTGATGTTCTCGAAAGCTTCAGTGAGCTGGACGAGATACTGGAACGATTCACCCGGCGGTTTACGATTCCGGGATGACGGGGAGGCACCGTTCGGTGGTTTGCCAGGAACCCGCCCTGGCTGACCGGCCGCAACACGACTTGTTCAGGAGACGCCTGCGCTACCGCTCCATCCCACTCGATGCGACTTTGCAAATAGTTCGACGCTCGCTTCCCCCTGTGCTCAATCATGAGGCAGGCCGGCTGATCTGTCCCTTGTTCCTCAACGGCCCAGTTTCATGTATCGTAGGCGCATCACGCGCTCATCAACACACTTCAAAGCTATGAGCCTCGACCATACCCACTACTACCGACTCACGACGCGCATCGCGGGAAGAGAACAGGCTCTGGACGTCTCCCCGGACGGGTCCGGTCGCGTCACACTCGCGGAGTCTGCCGAATCGAGCGGGCAATACTGGAAGCTGACTCCGATCGCGCACAACCGTTACGCACTCCACACCGCCTATCTTGGCGACGGATTGAGCCTGACCCTGGACAACCAGGGCCTCGTGTCCCTCAGCCCAACCACCCTCTCGGCCGGCCAGTCCTGGAATCTGCACGCCCATACAACTGGAACCTACGCGCTTATGAACGATCTCAGCGGGTCACACACCTGCCTCCGCCTGCGGGAACAGGCCGTAGTCACCACACGGCAGGCTCGCGGTCGCCCGCGACATCCGCAGTGGAGCCTCACCAAACTCACGCCCATTCCTGGCCAGGCAGCGATTCCGGACCTCGCACCCGCGCCGGATATCTATTGCCCTGAAGGCTGTACCGATTTCGCCTTCTACGCGCGCCCTGTCGGCCACTTGAAGGCCGTGATGCTCTTCGTGGACTTTCCGGATGCGCCGGCCGGAACCTACGTACCCGCCGACCAGGCCACCCATCTGCTGGGAAACGGCCAAGCGCAGCGGCTGTTTCACGAGCAGAGCAGCGGCAGCTTCGACTTCAGCGTGGACGTCATGGCACACCTGGGATGGCGACGACTCGCAGGGCCATCCAACGCGTACAATTGGCACGACTTCACGTCTCATCGGCAATACATTGCAGACGCCGCCGCACTGTTCGCTGGGGAACTCGATTTTTCGACCTATCAGTTCGTGTTGATCGTGGCCCCGCTGAACGCAGGATTTCCGGATTCTCCGGCATTTAATGCAAGGCCCGGGCAGGGTGCGTCATCGGCCAGTGGAGAAATCCGCCTCGCCGTGACGTTCGGCCAGGATAGCTACCGCAACAGCTAT
>JACOEF010000571.1 GCA_024998705.1 Nitrospira sp. | reverse complement strand
CGCGATGTTCCCAACTGCCGTCATGCCATTGCAGCATGACCTGTCGCGGCATTCGCGCAGGATCGAGGTAGACGTGCGCGAAGAGGCGGTCTCCCACGCTGACGAACAACGCGGGATTGGCCCCTCGGAAATAATGTTGGTGCATCCCGGCGGCGACCACCGATTGATGGGCGCGCCTGCCGGACAGCGGTTCCGGTTTCATGCGAATCCAGGTCCAGGTCTCACCGTCGCCGAAGGGAGTAGCGCCTTCAGGCAGTTGGTCCTCCACCCAGATCGCTTCATCGCCGCTGTCGGGCGCCACGGCGCGGAGTCGGGCCAAGTCCATCGTCTCTTGCAGAACGGCTTCCAGGCTGTTGAGGTCCCAAGTGCTGCGTCGATCGGACGGCACGGCGAGCAGCAGCGCTTGTGGAGGTGCGCTGTTGGGCTGATCGTAATGGAACGCCACGCCTGTTGTTTCGCTGGGGCTCGGCACCGTCTCTACCCATTCGTCGAGCAAGAGCCCGGCGAAGGGTTGATCGAAACGAAGCGGTTGCGCGGACGACATCTGCGCGACCAACGAGACGCGCCCGCGTGGAAAAGGTTTGTCCGGGGCCGGCGGCAGGGCGACCCAGCGATCCTGCGACTGATAGGGGAGTTGTCCGACGTGGAAACGAAGTGTGGCGCTCCCTACTGTTTCGGCATACAGCATGGCTTCGTTCAGGCGTGTTGCGCCGGGTCTGACGTAGGCGGCACGCTGGAACCAGGTCACGGCGGCCATCGGATCTTGCCCTTGGAGCGAAAGGCCGGCAGCGAACGTCTCATTCAATTGCGCAGCGTTGGCTGCGGTCACGCCGGGGAGCGCCAGGAAATCCTGGCCGAAGATGATGCGGAATCGAGCCAAGTCATGATCGCGCCGCTCTTCCGGCGTGGCATTCGCGCGCACAAAACCCTGCTCGGATTCGGCCACGCGGTCCAGCCGCCGTTGCGCTTCGAGTACCACAGACCGCGCCTGAGTCAGGAGCACAGACCGTGCTTCCGGTCCTGTGCCGCCGATGTCCATCGGGACTGCGCTCGGTATGCCGAAGTTCGCCAAACCGAACAGCGCGCGGCGAACCCCGTCGAGGTCGGCAGTCAGGTCCTCCGATGGTGGCGGCGGCAGCAGGCCGTTGAGCCTGCCGCGCGCATCGGCCAGGGCTTGCAGGGCGCGGATCGCGCGGCCGGCGAACTCGTCATGGTTCAGCCCGGAGTCCGCAGGCGATTCAGGCAACGAGAGGTCGCGGCCGTCGAGCGAGCGGGCGTTGCTGAGCAGTCGGCGCACCGTGGTTGCGACCTCGCACCATTCGCTCACACTGACGATTTCCGCGCTCCAGCCGTTGTCGCGGCCGAACTGCAATCGAATGAGCGCGTCCAGCGGGACGGTCGCGGGACGGGTCTGCTGCAGCACGAATCGCCAACGTTGTTCCAGTTCGGCCTGTTGCGCTCCAGTGCTGCCTTCGGCCAGGTAGACGGCGTCCAGCGGCGCCAGTCCGAGCGAGGTCAACGAGCTCTCCACTGTTTGATAGACCTGTCCGCTCTGCTCATTGACGTAGTCCGCCTTGCAACGGATCTGGGCCGGATTGGGTAGCAACGTTGCCACCCAGGCGTTGAGGATCGGTTCGGCCTGGGCGCGTGCCGATGGGCCATTCGTCGGCCAGCCAGCCGGTTCCATGCTGTCGGTCGCGGGGAACAGGGTGCAGAGGCGATGTGTCAGCCCGATGCCACTCCTTGGCGTGCGGATCACGTCCAGTTCCGGCGGCGGTACTTCACCGGCCGCGATGGCATCCAACGTGGCGCCGGAGCGTAGCGGATTGCCTTGCACCAGCTGGTACACGCTTTCGGCTACGACGCTGTCACCCGCGGAGTCGACCAGATCGTCGAGTGCCTTGAGCACCTCCATCAGCGCCGTGAAGTCCGCGCTGCCGGGCGGTGGAAATCCCAAGGTCGCGTTGCCGAACGGAATGGTGGTGACATCCCAGGGCGTCTGCGGGGCTTGGCGCTGCTGGCTTACGGTCCATCGCCGGTGCAGGGCCAGCCCGTCGACGACGGCGGCAGCCGGCAGCGACTTCAGTGCTTCATTCCATTGCGCGGCGAGGCGAGTTGTGAGTGCGGCTCTCGCGGCGACAAGGTCGGCCAGGGTCTTACCGCGTTGCCCCCCTTCTTTCGCGAGCGCTTGGCGGTCGAATTCTGCGGCGAGGGTCTCTTGTCGTGTGGCCATCTGTTGCGCGGCGGGAATGGAATCCGGATCGGCAGCGTTGAGCAACTTGGTCTGGGCCCGTTCCGCCAGCAGGCGTGAGCTATCGCGCGCGCTGACGATCTGCTGTGCGGCGGCGGCCTGGGCCACGGCGGTGGCATGGACCTGGGTCAGCTGTTCCACGCGGTTGTCCCACTCATCCAGGTCCCGCGCTTCCAATAATTGGACGGCATAACGCCGCACGGTTGGTTGGGTCACCTTGCCCTGCGGTTTCGCGGCCTGTTGTTGCGCCAGCACCTGGGCCGCCTGCGCCACCTGTGCCTGCGCGGCTTGCGCCTGTTGCGCGAGCGTGGCGATCGTCCCCAGTTCGGCGCGATAGGTGTCCGCACGGCGCTCTCGCTCGGCCTTCAAGCCGCGGGCGTCTTCCGCCCGGCGCAGGGCCTGGTCACGTTGTGCCGTCAACAACGTCACCTCTTTCGCTACTCGTTCAGCCCGAGTGAGGGTGTCGCGAATATCGGCGAAGCGGTCGGTGGCGGTGAAGCTGGTGAGGGCGCGGAATCGTTGGATGTAGCGGTCTAGGCCGCGATCGTGGAGATGGCGTTCGAATCGATAGCCGAGCAGGGCGGTCAGGGATTGACCTTGGCGTACGCCGTCGAGCAGCCACTTGGCGCGATGGACCCGTTCAGACGATAGGTCGACGGCAAAGGGTGAAGCGCCGGATGCGCGATGCGACTCCTGCGAAAGGTAGCCGCTTCGCAGCACGGCGGCTGCCGCCGCATGCCCCAGTGAAGGGGCGTGGACGAAGCCCTTGTTCTGTGCCGAGCGGGAGAGCGGGGCCGCGCGCCGGACTTGTTCCACCCAGCCATAGGCGCCGAGCCTGAGGCCGGTGGGCGCCGCCTGCCGCATCACGGTAAGCCGCCTGGTGGCGAGGGAGGTGCCCCAGGCATCGAGGCGATAGGTGAGCAGATCCATCACCTCCGCGAGCAGTTGCTGCCGAACCGGTTCCGGCAGGGTGGCCAATTCGTCCCAGGCCGGATCGTGCGGCGATGAGAGGGCGCGAGTCAGCAGTAGCGTCCGCAAGGCCGGGGAGAGCAGCCGTTGCGGCACGGGTGGTTGTTGGATGGACACTTCGGGAAATTCGCGCAAAGTGTAGTGGAAGGCATTCGCTTCCTGCGCTAAGAGCACGACGGGGTTGGATTCCACTGTGGTCTGGAGGGCCTGTGCCGCCTGGCGGCGGCGTGTCACTCGTTGCGCACGCCACCAGGCGGCCAGAGGCTTGTCCTGATCCTGATCGGTCGTCGAGATCCAGCGGTCGAGTGCCGCAACCGGCAGCAGGCCGTAGGGTTGGCTGTCGATGCGCAGGACCGGCAATGGCCCGCGAGCACGGACGTACTTCGTGAAGTGGTCGCGCAGCACGTCCGCTCCGGCTGTGCCGAGTAGTTGTCGCAGGAGCGGACTGTCGCACAGCGCGAGCAGGGCCGCCTGCATCAGCGAGGACCGGCGCTGTTCCATTCCGTCGGCGCCGCGGACATGCGCGAAGAGGGCCGCCGAGAGACCCAGGGTCTGCGTCAGGAGCTCGCCGTCGGAGCCAGAATGGATGAGCGAGGAACCCAGTTCGACGCCCATGCTGTCGGCGGCATCACGCCCGGTCGAGCGATACCCGGCGGAGGCTTCCGCCGTGTTGTTCGTCGGGATCTGTTGCTCCACGAGCGCGAGGCTGCTGGTGTAATGGTGGGCGTCGAACAATCGGACCAGTCGGTCGGCCGTGGTCGGTGCGTCCCATGACGCCTTGAGGCCCAGCACCCCGATCCGATCGAATCCCGCCTTGGCGTCTTCCTCTGTGATGGGGATACGTATTCCCATGCCGATGGATTCAGCGGTGTCGAAATCCGTGATCCACTTCATGCCCTCATCGACGGGCGGCAATCCATTGCTGCCGAGCGGGCCCGCGCTGCCGGGGTCAGGCCCGACCGCCACGGTCTCTGGGATTGACTTGCCCCAGGCCGTGACGCGCGCCGCATCGCCACGATAGCCGACGGCGACCCAGCGATCCGGGAGGACCTGCGTGTGGGGTGCGCGCGTCCAGCTGTCGTTGCGACGCGAGACCGTTCGGCCTTGGGCGGGATCGAGCACATGGGCGATCCAGGCGGCGCGGGTGGTGCCGAACTGTTCGGTGAGTCGTTGCCAGCCTTGCCTGATGTGCTCCTGCCGGTCCGTGCCTGCGGGCGCGGCGGCGACATGGGCCCAAAACTCCTTGCCGCGGCGCTCTTCTTCTTCCGTGAGCGCCGGTTCGTGGCTGTCGAGATGAATGTCGTCGGGATAGACGCGAAGCAGAAGGTCGGTGCCTGGTCCTGTCCGTCTCGAGGAAAACCTGGTTTCCACACGGACGGGAAACAGCAGCAACGGGTGGGTCGTGGCGACCGTGCCGCTGAGGCGATCCGTGCCAAGCAGTCGGGCCGTTGCGGCATCGCGCGCGGTTCGGTGCTCATCGACTTGCGCGGACAGGGCCGCGACTTCGGCTCGTTTGCGAGTCACCGTTTCCTGGGTCGCCGTGATTTGGGCATTGACCCGAGCCAGCTCGGCCTGGTGGAGCGCCCGTTGCCTAACGAGCAGGGCGGCCCGCCGTTGCGCAGCCTGAGCCCTTGCCACGGCCCGGTCGTGCGCCACCTGCAATTGGCGGAGTTTGGTCGCCCATGCCCGAAGTAATGCTGGGGGCACCCGTTCGGGAATATCTGGTCCTTCAGAGATCGGTCTCACGTGGCTGATCCTTTCCTTAATCGAAAGCTACGGCCCATCCTGCAAATGCGTGCTGACCTCGGCTTCGGCCGTCGCCAGCGCTTGTTGGGCCGCTGCCACCTGCGCCTCCGCCGCCGGAATTTGCGTCGCCAGGCTGGCGAGAAGCGTCGTCAGTTCGTTGCGCCTGGTGAGCAAGCCGGCGAGTAGGGTCTCGGCATCCTCCAGCTCAAACCGCGTCGTCAGAAGGGAATCTTCCAACGTCGCTGTGCGGGCCGACAGGTCTGCCGCCACCTGTTGCAGGGCCTCCCTCGCCAGCGGGTCGCGCGTGATCTCTGCATTCATGCGCTCGATCTCGGCGAGCTTCGCCTGGAGTTCCTGCCGGCGTGGTTGGAGGGCGGCGATCGCGGCCTGGGCAGCTTGCACCGCGGCAGATGCCGCTGCAACCTGGACATCTGCAGCCCGTACCTGCGCCTGCGCTTGTGTCACCCCCTGCTGCGCTTCGGTCACCTTGGCATGGGCTGCGGTCGCTGCGGTCTGGGCTTGGGTAAGTTTTTTTCGCAACGCGGTCAGACGCGCTCTCCAGGCCAACGGGGGAATGCCGGCGGGTGGTTCGGACGCATCGAGCAGGTTCTGTTGCGCCTCTGCGACCTGTGCGTCAGCCGCGGCGGCGGCCGCCTGCAGCGGCGGAATGCGTGCCTGGGCCTGGGCCACGCCGTTCTGTGCGTTGGCGCGCTGAGCCTGCGCAGCGGCCACAGCTTGCTGCTGGGTGGTGAGTTGGGTCGTCAACGTCGTCTGTTGCGCGGCCAAGGCCTGCAGGGCCGTCTGGAGTCGCGAGGTCTCTTGTTCTAAGTAGGGCATGATCTCGTCTCTTTCCGCCGCTACTACCCGGCGTGCAGCCAGGTTCTGGCATGGACCGCCACGCGGAACGGCGGTTGTCTGGTGATAGTCGCCATATGGGCCGAATTCTTTCCCCAGGGAATCTGATCGACCACGGCATTTTTTAACAGGCCGTCGATCGGCACATACACGATCTGTTTGAGCGCAGCTTCGTCCTGCGCCAGGTGTCCCCACGTCCGGTCGCGCCAATGGGCGGGCGTGCCGCCATAGGTCGTGGCGATGTCCAGGCCGAATCGCGGTTCCGTCGGCTGCTCCTGCAGCACGAAGAACCAGCCCGGGTGTCCTCCGGCCTTGTTGTCCGCTCCACGCACCTGATCCTCGGTGAGAGGAAAGCCGAGCATGGTGATGTCGGGTGCCTGCGTGGCGCGGAAAATCGGATAACGCTCCGTCGTGCCTAGCTCACGCCTGGTGCCATCTGCCGACCAGACACTTTCGAGGGCATAGACCATGGCTCTGGGATAACGCAGCAGGAGGTCGCCGCGAATGAGCAGCACCATCTGGCCCACCGCCGAGCCGCGCGCACTGTGGGATCCGAGCTGGCTCTCTGCTGCCCAGGAGGTGATCCGCGTGATGTCGAAGCGAGATTCGCGCTGCGCGTCGGTGGCGGGCAGCTCATCGCCGCCGGCATCCCAGAATTGCCGGAAGTAGGTGCCGCGTTGATCGGTCGGAAATCCTCGCCAGAGCAACTCGCGGCTCATCTCGTGGTTGAGCCCGACCAGGTAGGCTTCGATCAATGCCGGATTGGTCTTTAAGAGCGCAATGGTGTTTGACGGCACCTGGTCCATGCCGGGCAATAACAGATCCGGTGCGTAGTCGCGCAATGGTTCATACATCGGCTGCGGGAAACTCGGCGCGAAGGTCGTCAGCTCCGTATTCTCGACGGTGGGCATCGTTTTTTTCACCGCCGCCAACACTGCTTCCTTCGTGGCCAGGCGGCGCAGTACTTCGACTTCCAACTCCGACCATTCGCGCACCGCCGGCACCTGTCGCTGTTTGGTGGCGACGGCGAATTCCATGAGCGGGCGAAACGCCTTGCCGGCCGTCGAAGCGGGCGACGTGATTGGGAGCCGAAGGGCGTCGAATGTGGCGGCATGAGACGCGATCGGACCATTGGCGCGGGTCAGGCGGCGAAAGGCGCCGGTCACGGCCGGATGGCCGGACAGTAGGTTGTTGGTGGCAGTCGGCGTCGTCGTGGGGGATGTGGCGATGCCTTTCAGCCCTTGGAGCGCCGGTCCCGTGAGTTGCAGCAGTCCGGCCGGGTCGAGCGCGGCGAAGTGTTTCTTCGAGAGACTGTCGCCGACGGCCTCTGCCAACTGCGCGCGCTTGAGCCGCTGCCGATCCCGCCGTTGTTGTTCAAGTTGGTCCCAGGCGGAGGCCATCAACGGTTCCTGCTCATTGCGGATCACCATCGTACCGATGCCGGCGGCGATGCGGTGACGTGGATCCAGATTCAGATCGCGGAACCAGTTCGGTGGTTGGTCGGCGGACGGCAGGTTGTCCCGATCTACGTACCATTGCCCGTAGAGAGGCGGGCCGAGGAGCGCTGGAGATCCACTCGTGCCGGTCATGGCTGCCGGTGCGTTGAGGATGGCGCCCAGAGCCGATTGGAACGCCTTGCGCGGTTGATCGGGCCAATCGCGCGGTTGGGTCTCGGGAGTGAGAAGGGCTCCACTCAGATCCAACAGGCTGCCCGGTGCGCCTTGCGGCAACGTCGGCATGCCCCATCCAGGAGTTCGGATGTCCACTGGCCGCAAGCCCACGGTGGACGGCAGGAGTTGGGCTTTCAGGCGGCGTGCGAGTGATTCGAAGTCTCCCGCGAGGCCGGTCCGAAATTCCCACTGGAAAAAAACCGGCAATGTGATCGGCCCGGACGAGTCGGTTTTCGCCCAAGCTGGTTTTAAGGCTTGCTCCTCTTCCGGTTTGATCGGCTCGCCCAGACCGGCTTTCCTCCCCACGTCGTAGGTGGGCACAAGGCAGGCGTAGTAAGCGGTATTGGGATCGAGTCGGCGCGGGGCCAGCAGCCGCGAGAGTGTGCGATCGGGGTGGTCGTTGAGTATCTGCTGCAGCGTGGCGCGAGGCGTGGGATCGGGCGTCGAACGTTGGTCGGCCACGATCTGGGCATGGGCCCAGGCCCATGACTGGTCGAGGTCGGGCAAGTCTTCCAGCGCGCAGGTGATCGCCGGCAAGGGCCGCTGCGGGTTGGTCTTCAGCGTGGCCCGTTCTCTGGGAATAACGATCAGGCAGACCCACGGGCGCAAGCGTCGTGCGCTGTCCGCCGCTGCCGGGGTGAAGAGCCAGGGGAAGTCGGGGCGGTCGAATTCGATAGCCGGAAAATAATTCGGCTCGAAGTCGGTCATGTGCGCGTGGGGTTCGGTGCGAATGATCTCGCGCGCGTCCAGGCCGGTGATGTCGCCGGGGCCATAGAGTTGCACGTTGACGTCGATGGGCGCGCGGTCGTTCACCCTGAGACGGACGGGTAGGGAGAGGCGCCCCGCCGTGGGCTGGCTGGACGCGCCGGGGCCGGAGAGACCGGCGAGGAGTCCTTGTCTGAGCCAGGAGTAAAATCGATAGATGGCTGCGGTTTCTTCAGGCATGGTGTGTCATCCCATTTGAATTACGTCGTGACGACTGTGTTCCCTCGCCGCCGTTTCCGCGCCGGGGCCTGACCGGCGGCGCCGAAGGGCGCGACGCGGGCCAACACCGCCGCTGAGAGCACATACCCCGGTTTCGGTCGCTCCGGCGGCCGCGTCGGATCCAGCAACAACGTCTCATAGGCAATCGGCGCCGCGAGACCGGCTTCGTCGTCCACCGCCAGATCCTCGGCCGCCACCGTGAGGCCGCCCTGTAAGGGCACAAACGCCGGTTGTGCCAACTGTTCATCCTCGCGCAGG
>JACOEF010000839.1 GCA_024998705.1 Nitrospira sp. | reverse complement strand
TTTCCGGCCGGGACGATCGGCCGCGAGCCGGCGTTGAAGGGCACCGAGCTCACGATTCCCGTCATTACGCAGGGCCGATTGACGGAGGTGAAGGAGTTCGAGGAGTTGATCGTCCGTGCCATGCCGAATGGATCGATGATTCACTTGAAGGATGTGGCTCGCGTTGAACTGGGGGCACAATCCTATACGCTGGAAGGGCGTTGGAACGGCAAACCGAATGTGTTTTTGTTGACCTTTCTTTCTCCTGGCGCCAATGCGCTCGAAACGGTGAAGGAGGTTCGGGCTGAACTCGCCCAGGTGTCCAAGAGTTTTCCGACCGGCGTGTCCTACGATATACCTTACGACACGACACGCTTCATCGATGTCTCCATCAAAGAAGTGGTGAAGACGCTGGCGGAAGCGATGGTGCTCGTGATTCTGGTGGTCTATCTTTTCCTCCAGAGTTGGCGCGCGACCTTGATTCCCGGCGTGGCAGTGCCGGTATCTCTCGTCGGCACCTTTGCCGGGATGCAGGCCTTGGGTTTCTCCGTCAATACCTTGACTCTGTTCGGTATGGTGTTGGCGATCGGCATCGTGGTGGATGACGCGATTGTTGTTGTGGAAAATTGCGAACGGCACATGACTGAAGGGGGGCTTTCTGCCAAGAATGCCGCCAAGCGGGCGATGGAAGAGGTGACGGGGCCGGTCATTGCCATTGTGTTGGTGCTGTGTGCGGTATTTGTGCCGGTCGGATTTTTGGGTGGTATTACCGGCGAGTTGTATAAGCAGTTCGCCATTACCATTTCGATTGCGGTCATTATTTCCGGGTTTGTTGCGTTGACCCTCAGTCCCGCGCTCTGTGCCCTCGTTCTGAAACCCGGTGAGGAGCGGCATCATGGATTGTTTGGCCTCTTCAATCGATTCTTTGCGTGGATGCAGTTGCGGTATGTCTCGACAGTTGGCCTGGCGCTGACCAGACGGTTCTTGTCGGTAGCGGTGTTCGCGGTCCTGCTGACCGGCGTATTCATGTTGTTCCGGGTCATTCCGAGCAGTTTCCTGCCGGAGGAAGATCAGGGGTACATCATCACCATCGTGCAATTGCCCGACGGTGCCTCCAAGCAGCGGACGGATGCGGTACTGAGCAAGATCGAGAGTTATTTCCTGGCAAGTCCGGTCATCCATTCGACCGATGCCCTGTCGGGTCAGAACTTCGTCTTAAATACACGAGGACCCAATTCCGCCACGATGTTCGTGCCGTTGAGACACTGGGACGAGCGCACGGCTCCCCAGCACCACGTGAAGGCCCTCATCGGCGCCGCCTATGGAGAGTTCGCTAAGATCCCGGAAGCGCTCATTCTGTCGTTCAATGCGCCTTCTATTCGCGGGCTCGGTGCCACGGGTGGGTTTACTCTGCAGCTTCAAGATCCGAGCAGCGGGGATTTCAACAAATTCACCGCTGCCGCCCAGGAATTCGTCGGCAAGGCAAGGCAGAATCCGGCGGTCGGGGCGATCGGCACGAGTTTTCGCGTTAGTGCGCCGCGCATTCTTGCGACGATAAATCGCGAGCGGGCCAAGGCATTGGGAGTGCCGATCTCGGAAGTGTTCGATACCATGCAGGCCTATTTCGGCAATTTCTACATCAACGACTTCATTAAGTTCGGTCGCGTCTTCCGAGTACAGACCGAGGCCGATGCGCAGTACCGATCCACGCCTGAGGATATTTCGAAGATTTACGTCCGGGCGATTGGGCCTCAGGGCGCCACCATGATTCCCTTGGACACGGTGGTGAAGACGGAGTTCTCGAGTGGTCCTGATCCGGTGACGCATTTCAATGGCTATAATACGGAGTTGGTGCTGGGGGCTGCGGCGCCTGGATACAGCTCGGGTCAGGTGCTGGACGCGCTCGAACAAGTGGCGAACGAGGTGCTGGTACCGCAGGGATACGGGATCGATTGGAGCGGCATTTCCTATCAAGAGCGTATGGTCGGCAGTCAGTCGCTCTATGCGTTCGCCTTCGGGTTGCTTATGGTGTTCCTGGTGCTGGCTGCGCAGTATGAGAGCTGGGTGGTGCCGTTTGCGGTGATTCTGGCGGTGCCGATCGGTTTATTCGGCGCGCTCAGC
>JACOEF010000473.1 GCA_024998705.1 Nitrospira sp. | reverse complement strand
ATCGGTAACGCTTTGCTGCGGTTTCGGGTGTAGAGGGTGAGGCGATACTTGGCCGATTGCAGATGGTGGCACATGGGTGCGCCCATTACGCCGGTGCCGATCCATCCCACTCGTGTGTCGGCGGGGGCGGCAAAGCGTGGGGGCTGTTCCTGAGGGTAGATCATCGGTTACTCGACTAACGGCGTAATGCGATTGGCAATCGCCTGGACGATGCCCTCTTGATCCATGGTGATTTTCCCACCGCGAAAACTCAGCGCATACCCACCATGGCTGGGAGCCTGCACCGTGGCGTCCACCGTCACGCGCGCCCCATCCTCAACCTCGGGGTCTTTCACCATCGGGACCCCGCACAGCCCCGGCACGGCGACCGGCAGCGAGGCGGTGTCATCTTCCAGGGTGAAGAGGTAGCCGCCGTAACAGGTGGAGCCGGCCGGAATTTCATAGGGATCGAGCGGCTGCACGTTGCGCACAGTTCCTCGTAGCGTGATTTGCCGCAAGTGGAACAGGCCTGGATCGGCGAGAATATCTTGCACGGTCACGATTTCCTGCGCGTCGACTCGGCGGCTGTCTGCAACCAGGACGATCGCCAGGCAGCAGACCAGTGTCACGAGAAGGCTGGTTCGGATCTGGGGAACAGCGTGGATCATCGAGCGTATTCTACCATTCTTTGTTTCGATCCTCGCCCTCATAGGTTTTCCTTCTGCGAGTCGATATAATCGCCGACGATCACAGGAGGCACAACGATGAGCGACCTACAGCGTCAGGTAGATACGTACATCAAGGACATTCGCCCCCGCTACGAAGATATGCTCGGGCAAGCAGTGGAAATTCCTTCCATCAGCATGGATCCCCGGCATGCGCCGGATATGCACCGGATGGCGGAATTGGCGGCGCAGTATCTGCGGGCTGCCGGGGCGGAGGCACATATCGTTGAGACCCCGGGCTATCCGGTGGTGTCAGGCGGATGGACAGCCGATCCGAGTTACCCGACCGTGACGGTTTACAATCACATGGATGTTCAGCCGGCGCAGGAGCCGGAATGGAAACAAGCGCCGTTTGCATTTCAGAACGAGAGCGGCCTCTACCGCGGGCGTGGGGCGACGGACGACAAGGGCCCGGCGTTGGCGGCCTTGTTCGGCGCCCGTTATGCGATTGAGCAGGGTGTCCCGATCAATGTGCGGTTTCTATGGGAGCTGGAAGAAGAAAACGGCAGCCCCAGTTTTGCGGCGGCCATCAAGCATCGCGCGGCAATCCCCCGGCCGGACTCCGTGGTGATTTCCGATACGATCTGGCTGTCGAAGAATCAGCCCGCGATGCCCTATGGATTGCGTGGGTTGCTCGGCGCGCGCCTCGTCCTGCGTACCGGCTTCAAGGACGCCCATTCGGGGGTGACGGGCGGTGCGGCGCGCAATCCGCTGGCCGAGCTGATGGACATCGTCCACTCCTGCGTGGATGCCAAGACCGGCAGGGTGAAGATTCCAGGTTTCTATGAAGAGGTGGTGACGCCGACAAAGGCGGAGATCAAGAGTTTCCTGCAGTCGGGATTTCAGGTGAATCGGTTCAAGGCGGCCTACGGATTCAAGACGCTTCGCACCCAGGATCCGGCAGAGGTCATGCGCCGTATTTGGGCTGCGCCGACGTTTGAGGGGCACGGGCTCGTCGGCGGCTACCATGGGCCGGGGGTGAAGACGGTGGTGCCGGGGCATGGGGAGTTGAAGGTTAGCATGCGACTCGTGCCGAACCAGACACCGGAAAAGGCCTTCGCGTTGCTCAAGAAATATGTCGCCCAGTTGAATCCGGATGTGAAGGTCGAACGCGAAGGGATGTTGCAGCCGTTTCGCGGTGTGTTCGACGGGCCGTATGTGGACGCGGTGAAGCGAGCCGTCAAGGCGGGATTCGGCAAAGAGCCGGCGTTTATCCGGGAAGGCGGCTCGATCGGCGCGGTAGTGACGATGCAGAAGGCCTGGAAGGTCCCGATACTGTTTCTGGGCTTGAGCCTGCCCGAGCACGGCTACCATGCGCCGAATGAATATTTCGATTGGGGCCAGGCCTCAGGCGGCATGAAGGCGTTTGTGCATTATTTTGCGGAGCTGGCGAAGATGGGCAAGAGATAGGGACCAGCCCGGCTCTCCTTCGAGGACACGGCCGGCTCACCGACTCGCCGGCGTGCGCAAACGTGACGCTCATTATTCTTCGCGTCGCGCACCTCGCGCAACGCGCGGCCTCAGAAGGCCCTCGTTGGACGTGCGCAGCGGGAGACCAGCAGGCTGCCCTGCCTGGTGGTATGGAGGGCCCAGTCCGGGGGTGCGTGTCAGGAGTCTTGTTTCAGTGACCCCATATCGATCACGAACCGGTACCGCACGTCGCCGCGGGTAAGACGGTCGTAGGCGGCGTTCACCTGTTGGATGGGAATGACTTCCACATCGGCGCCGAATTTGTGTTTGCCGCAGAAGTCGAGCATCTCCTGTGTCTCCTTAATCCCGCCGATCAACGATCCGACCAGTCGTCGCCTGCGCATGATCAACGGAAAGGCGCCGAGCGGCGCGGGCTTATCAGGGGCTCCGACCAGAATCATGGTGCCATCGGTCTTCAGCAATTCCAGATAGGCATTCAGATCATGGGGTGCTGAGACGGTGTCCAGGATGAAGTCGAACTGTTTGGTGAGTTGGGTAAGGGTCTCCGGTTTCGCGGTGGAGTAATAGGCCTGTGCGCCCAGCCGCTTTGCATCCGCCTGTTTCTTGTCGGAATGGCTCAGTACGGTCACATGGGCGCCGAGGGCCGTGCCGATCTTGACGGCCATGTGTCCGAGGCCACCCAGCCCGACTACCGCGAGCCGATGTTTCTTCCCCACCTTCCAGTGCCGCAACGGGGAATAGGTGGTGATGCCGGCACACAAGAGCGGTGCCGCTTCCTCCGGGCGCAATCGCTTGGGAATCCGCACAAGATAGCGTTGATCGACGACGATCTTGGTCGAGTATCCGCCGTAGGTGGGCGTGACGCCGTCCCGCTCTGTGCCGTTGTAGGTGAAGGCGAGATGGCCTTCGCAATATTGCTCCAGGCCTTTCTTGCAGGCGGGGCAAGTCCGGCAGGAATCGACGAAGCATCCCACCCCCACGAGTTGGCCGAGCTTGAATTGTTTGACGGAGGCGCCGACTCGTTCCACCGTGCCGACGATTTCGTGTCCGGGCACCATGGGGAACAGCGACCCGCCCCATTCATCCCGTGCCTGGTGCACATCCGAATGGCAAATGACGCAGTACTGAATCTTGATCAGCACGTCCTGACGGCCGACTTCACGGCGAGAAAATTGAAATGGTGCGAGGGGGGATGTTGCGTTGAGTGCGGCATATCCTTGTGCGTTGATCATCGTGGTCTGTTCCTCGTGGCGGTGACTGATCGGTCCGTCGATTTTCGCTGTTCTATGGTGTCGCGGCCGGAGGGTTCGTGTCGGCTTCGAGTGTAATGCCGAATGTCGACGGGTCTTGCTCCCACGCACCCGGTGCAATGAGGCCGAGTAGGGGGAGAAGGAATATGGCTCCACCGACGACGTCGACGATTCCCGTGCTGCTGAGCTTCCGCCCCGTCATGCGGGACTGGGACTTGTACCCAGGTTTCTGTACGACAACGGCGAGGTCTCCCCGTCGAGGGACCTCATACTGCAACGGCGTCGTTCCGGCCGCGGTGCCGTTGATGAGAACCTGCGCGCCTGATGGGTCAGAGATGACGGTGAGCTGTTGTGAGCTGCCCCCGAAAATTGAGCAGCCGGTGAGGGTCAGATGCGACGCGATCACGAGAGCGACAGTAGCACCCCGGCCGGTGTGAACTGTTCTGGATGTGACGGGCATAGACTCCCCCTGGAGATGCTGGCGGATATGGTTAACATAGGATAGGCAGGTTGGCAAGGCGACGAAGCTCGTGCGGGCAGGAGGCAACGGCGGGGCTATGGAGGTACGGGTACTCCATCGCCCCGCTGTCAGTTGTTGTCAGGCGTGAGGGGCGTCGGCGGTTGCCAGGATCGGTTGGAACATCGGATCGGCATCCAGCACCGCCTTGAGCAGTACCGAGTGCAGGAAGTAACGCCACACCTCATCCGACTTGCCGGGCACCTCATCGAACCAGCGCTTGGCTTCGGTGAGGTGATGGAGCATTTTGGTTTTGTCCCCGTAGTTCGGCAAAAAGATCATGGTATAGGCCATCGCATATTCAGCGAGAAACTTATCGAGTGGAAGTTCTGCCTGTGCCAAAGCGGCTTCGGCATCGGCGTAGGCCCGAGGTGTTTCGGTATCGTGAAGGATTCTGTTCCAGGAGACTTTGTTGATACGGGACCAAGCCAACTGCAGGAGTGCTTCGGACTTGGGCGTTCTCCGGTGCTCGGGGATATCCTTTACCAGAGCTTCGAAGGTCTCGACCATGGGAAGCTGGTCGTTATTCCATCGGTAGGCGATACCAAGCCGGAACCGGTTGTCGAGTTGTTCAGGTTTGGTCGAAGCCAGCGTTTGGAGTGCCGGTATGAGACGGTAGAGAAAATCCGCCGGGGTCGGTTGCGATAGGCCACCCATTTCCATTCCCATGGAGAGGTCCATGCGGGCCCCTTGCGCGTAGATATTCCAGTAAAATTCGTCCAGCACGATGCCCAAGCTCGGATCTTTCACCGGCACCTGATGGCTGTTCCGTGCCTCCCGCAACAGCGCGCTATACAGGTGGCGGGTCAGTACCGTCAGGGCGTCGGATTGCTTGGGATAGATGAGCAGCACTCGGTTGAGCAATGCCACCCGGTCGCGCAAGTCGGGAAAGATGGCGGCGCGTGCGGCAGCGGCAGTCAGGGTTCCGGGCTGATCGTCCGGTCCCCACCACGCCATAGATTCAGGTAACGCGCGGCTGCTTTCGGTGGCAAATGGAATTTTGTCTGCCA
The DNA here is from genome assembly GCA_024998705.1 of Nitrospira sp. Classification (GTDB taxonomy): domain Bacteria; phylum Nitrospirota; class Nitrospiria; order Nitrospirales; family Nitrospiraceae; genus Nitrospira_A. Next base: position 2,743 of record JACOEF010000473.1, on the reverse strand, counting down.
TCATGCCCGGGGCTTCCGGCTGCGAGGCGACCGGCAGGTTGAATACAGCGCTATCTCCGGGGAAGCCGTGTTGCTTCAGCCCGGTGAAGACCACCCATTGGGTGGTCACGGATTTCAAGGCGCGCCGCGGGCGTTTGATCGTGCTGGTCCATTTGACGTTGCCGGGGGCATAGGTGATCGGTGAGGTGAGGGGATCCTGATATTGTACCGACAGCTGGACCAGCGTCGTCGGGACGCCAAGAACTTTTCCGGTCCGCACCAGCTTGAACGAACCGGATGGAATGGTGCGGCTGCCGATGACGGTCACATGGAGGCCGCTCCCGGGAGGGGAGATACCGACCACGTCGGCTACGAAGGTCGAGGCAGGCGCTCTCGGCAGATCGTCGCCAAAGAAGACCAACGGACCTGTGCTCGGCCATATGATATCCATGGCAATGTCCGATCGCTTCAACATCGGGGCATAGGCTTCGGTGAGGGTCTGCCAGCAGGCATCGTACGACGCATCGGTGGCCGGTGCGAATTGTTTCACTTTGGCCGGGGCTGCGACGACGTAACGGTATTGGCAGGCAAAATCCAATTGCCCGGCCGTCACGCGGTCGCCGTGCGCGATGGCTTCGGCATATCGGACGGCGGTTTTGACCGCCGGTGGTTGATTTGCGGAGGCGGTCGGGCGATGCCCCTTCCCGCCGGTCGCCGGTGCCGACTCGGCTGTCCCGGCCCAGAGACCCAGGGAGACTGCGAGGGTCACGATGGCTATGGTCTGTCGTCGATGGAACAGGTTCCCGCGAATCATGCGAACGACCTCCGGTGACAATAAAAGAATGTCACTGTACCACGTGGCACTTTTCAGGGGAAAGGGGCGTCCTGGGAGGCGATGCGAGATTACGGACCCGGGGGAGGAGGTGTGAGCGGCCGGGTAAACCGGACCAGGGAGCGGATGTATTGGAGAACGGCCTGTTGATCCTCGGCGGGCAGTACGTCCTGCCAGGCCGGCATGGATGTGCGTGGTTTTCCTTGGGCGATCGTGCGGAGCAACTCGTGATCCGTTTTGGCAGAGGTCGCGGCGGAGATGAGATTGCCCGGTCGAGGGGAAAGAAACGGGGCCTTGGCCCCGTCGCCCTTGCCGGTGGAGCCATGGCACTCCATGCAATGTTGGCGATAGATGGCCTGCCCGAGGTCGAGAGGTTCGGACGGTTGGGCGAGCAGGACGCCTGTTCCACCCATGGTCAGGAGGAGCGCGAGAAAGAGGTGATGGGACATCGGCCGAATCACGGCTGGTTACGTCGTTGCCGCAGCCTTTAAAATCTGGCGGCGGAGGCTCGCACGATCATTCTTGGAGAGTGCCGGAGACGGGCGGTTCCGGCAGAGCTGGTCGGTCTGGCGTAAGGAGTCGAGAAATACTTCACAATTCGGGCAATCACCGAGGTGGGCGCGAATTTCCCGACACACGTCACCGGAGAGTTCGTCGTCCAGATAGGCAGACAACCGTTCAAGTACTTTGACGCAATGTCGCTTTCCGTGACCCAGGTGAAGGGTAGGTTTGCGGGTGCCTGGATGTGTACGTACGCGATCAGCCATGGCGGTGCTTCTGCTTAACTATACCAAACTATCGGTGCCCGGTGGTAACGTCCGAATGAAATTCTCCGGCCAGCCCTTTGCCGCTGAGTTCCCTGCGAACAAAGAGGCGGGCTCGATGCAGCCTCGATTTGATGGCTCGTTCGTTGAGCCCCAGAATGCCGCCCACTTCTTTCGCGCTCAATCCCTCCATGTCGCGGAGCACCAGCACCATCCGATACTTTCGCGGCAATTTGGCGATCGCGCGATCGAGAATCTGGCGAAGTTCTTTATTTTCCAGCGCTTCTTGAGGGCTGAGGCCCTCCATCGGGACTTGGAGGGAAAATTCCCCACCCGACGTCGGGACGAATTCGGTCAACGACAACTCGCGCTCCGGCTCACCTTTGCGTTTTCGCCTCATGCGTTGGCACGCATGGGAGGCGATGGCGTAAAGCCAGGTCGAGATTTGCGCGTCACCGCGAAAACGGTCGTACGCGCGGTAGGCGCTGAGAAACGTTTCCTGAACCAGGTCTTTCGCCGCCTCGGTTTCGCCGCATAACCGATAGGCAAACCGGTACATCACGTCGACATGGTCACGATACAGTTGGTCGAATGAAGTGGAGGTTGAGCGGGAAACAGCATGGCCGTCGTGGAGATCCGGCCGACTTTTCTTCCGTAATGCCATACGCGGGTGCGAGTCTACGGGCGGCGTGAGGCACTGTCAAGGAGCGCATCGGCCGACGTGGCGTACCGGGTGGGGGTCAGTTCACACGGCGGATCTCGACGAGTTCGCCCTGTTGATTCAGTTCGACAATGATCGGCGACCCCTCCTTTACGGTTGCCAGGGCAGACGGTGTTGTCGTCAGCGGAATGGACTGAGATCCCTCGGGGCCCTGCATGGTCAGCGCGTCGTGCCCGCCGGCACCATAGGTGAGCGGGCCGGAGAGGAAGCGGCGTGACGGGGTGGAGAGTCCGTCCTGGTACAAATCAATGGCCACATGTCGATCTCGAATCCATACCGACATTTCCTGCCCGACTTTGGCATTCTTCACGCCGGTCTTGCCGCTCACGGTCACGATGCCCAGAGGGGTCTTGAGGAATACATAGTTCGATTTGAGTTTTGAGATCGTGCCATTCAACAGGAGCTGCAACGGTGACGGTGTGCGGGGAAGCTGATTGACCTGCAGGT
>JACOEF010000276.1 GCA_024998705.1 Nitrospira sp. | reverse complement strand
TGGTCGGTTCGGCCTTGGGGTACACCAGAGCCAGCGTGGCCTTCACATTGGCGACGATCGTCGCCAGGGCGGCCGGATCCTTCAACGCCTCACGGGTCAACGCCGGCTCGTCGACAAATACCCGCAACATATTGGCTTCGTGATGTTTCTTATTCACCTTGGGCAGCAGGCTTTCGAAGGCGATCAACTTCTTGAGCGTCGGCAACAGGCGGCGGCCCGATAGGTATTCCCGCCCGTTCTCGAGCGCCACTTCGACTTCTTCGACCGCCAAGTCCGCGAGGTATTCATTCATCGCGGGTTCGTCCTTGAGGTACCGCTCCGTCTTCCCCTTCTTGACCTTAAAGAGAGGAGGCTGGGCGATGTAGATGTAGCCCCGTTCCAGCAGCTCCGGCATCTGACGGAAGAAAAAGGTCAGGAGGAGAGTGCGAATGTGGCTACCGTCCACGTCGGCGTCGGTCATGAGCACGATCTTGTGATACCGCGTTCGCGCAATGTCGAAGGCTTCCTTGTCCGGCTTGTCGGAATCCTCTTTCTTGCGGCCGATGCCGGTCCCGAGCGCCAGAATCAACGTCCGGATTTCGTCGCTGGTGAGCATCTTGTCGAAGCGCGCCTTCTCAACGTTCAAGATCTTTCCCTTGAGGGGGAGAATCGCCTGGAACTTCCGGTCGCGGCCCTGCTTGGCCGACCCACCGGCGGAATCACCCTCGACGATGAAGAGCTCGCTCAACGCCGGATCCTTCTCTGAGCAATCGGCCAGTTTGCCGGGCAGCGACCCGCCATCCAGGGCGCACTTCCGGCGGATGAGGTCCTTCGCTTTACGGGCCGCTTCACGAGCGCGCGCGGCATCGATCGCCTTGCCGATAATCTTGCGGGCAACCGGCGGGTTCTCTTCGAAGTAGGTACCGAGGGCGTCGTTCACGGCGGCCTCGACGATCCCCTTCACCTCGCTGTTGCCGAGCTTCGCCTTGGTCTGTCCTTCGAACTGCGGATTTCGCACCTTCACGCTGACGACCGCAGTCAAACCTTCCCGCACGTCGTCGCCGCTCAAGGATTCGGTATCCTTTTTCAGCAGATCGTTGGCGTTGGCGTAACTGTTGATGGTGCGGGTCAACGCAGCCTTGAAGCCAACCAGGTGAGTGCCGCCCTCTTTGGTGTTGATGTTGTTCGCGAACGAAAAGAGGTTTTCGGCATACCCGTCGTTGTATTGCAGCGCCACCTCAAGGATGAGGTCCGCGCGCTCCGTCTGCACATAGATCGGTTTGTGCAGCGGGGTCTTGGCTTCGTTGAGATGATCGACGAACGAGACGATTCCGCCCTTGTAGTGAAAGACCTGTTCCTTTTCCTTGCGATCGTCCTTGAGCGTAATCGACAGGCCCTTGTTGAGAAAGGCCAACTCGCGGAGACGTTGCGCCAACACGTCGAAACTGAATTCGAGCGTTTCAAAAATCTGGCCGTCCGGCATGAACCGCACCTTTGTGCCGCGACGTTTGGTTTTCCCGGTGACGGCTAACGGCGCCTGGGGTTTCCCGCGCTCGTACCGCTGCTCGAACACCTGGCCGTCCTGCCAGATTTCCAGCTCCAACCACTCGGACAACGCATTGACGACCGAGATACCGACGCCGTGCAACCCGCCGGAGACCGTATAGGCGCCCTGCTCGAACTTGCCGCCCGCGTGCAAGACGGTCAGGGCCACTTCCGCAGCGGACTTCTTCTGGGTGGAATGCATGCCGGTGGGAATGCCGCGCCCGTTATCCACGACCGTCACGCTGCCGTCGATGTGGATCATGACCTCGATCGCTTCACCGAATCCGGCCATATGCTCATCGACACTGTTGTCGACGACTTCATAGACCAGATGGTGCAACCCGTCGACACCGGTGCTGCCGATGTACATCGCCGGTCGTTTCCGGACGGCGTCGAGGCCTTCGAGAACTTTGATTTGATCCGCGCTATAACTGTCGGATTTCGGCTTGGCAGAATTGTCGTGCTGGTCGTCTTTGGCCATTCAACTCCTTGGTCGATCGCTCTCAGCTCTCAGGCATCAGCTCACAGTCTGGATGATCTGCTGATCGCTGCATGCTGACAGCTGATCGCTCATTTCAGATCTTGATCGGCATCACAACGCATTTGAATCCGGGACTCTCGGCTTCCTGAATCAGGCAGGGGCTCAAGGCCGTGTCCATTTGCAATGAGACCGATTCTCCATCCATGACGCTCAATGCATCCAAGAGATAACGGGCGTTGAATCCTGTATTGAGCGCTTCGCCCTCATACCGCGCCACCAATTCTTCCGTGGCTTCTCCATAATCCGGATTGCTGGAGAACAGGGTCATGGCGCCGGGAGCAAACGAGACCTTCATGGCATCGGCCTTGTCTTTCGACAACACCGAGACCCGTCGCAGCGCGCTCTCCAGCAGCCCGCGGTTGACTGCAATGCGCTTGCCGCTCTCTTTCGGCACCACCTGCTGGTAATTGGGGTAGTTTCCCTCCATGAGGCGAGAGGTGAGGAGCAGGCCGCTCTTGCGGAAGATCATCAGGTTCTTTGTAAACCCTATCAGGGGCTCTTCGTCGCCGCCTTCTTCCAGCAGACGCCGCATTTCCTGAGCCGCCTTCTTTGGAATGATCGCTTTGATGTCCTGAGCCGGCAGCTTCGCGTTCGGCGTGCCGACCTCGCGCTCCGCCACGGCCAGGCGATGGCCATCGGTACCGACGAGGCGCAAGAGCGTGGTTTTCTTTTCAGTCGTCGCCAAACTCACGAGCAGGCCGTTCAGGATATATCGCGCATCGTTATCGCCGGCGGCGAACAATGTCTTGCGAATCAATTCCAGCAAGCCTGCCCCGGCCAGGGGCGTCAGACCTTCGCGCTCGATGGAGGGTAGCGCCGGATAGTCGCCGCTCGGAAGGCCGACCACTTTGAACTGGCTCTTCCCAGACTGGATCGTCGTCCAGTTATTGTCGCCGGACGTCAGCTCTATCTCGCCGCTCGGCAGCTCTTTGATGATCTCGTACAACTTGCGGGCGGAAATCGTGACCCCGCCGGCCTCGAGTACCGTCGCCTTATAAAGACCCCGCATGCCGATCTCAAGATCGGTGGCAACAATTTCGGCGCCGTCGTGTTTGGCTTCCAACAGAATATTCGAGAGGATGGGCATGGTGTTTCGCTTCTCAACGACACCCTGCACCCGCTGCAACCCCGTCAACAATTCCTCTCGTCCGATGCGTACCTTCATGGTCGGTCTCCTCAGCAGGCCTTACGCCCTCAAGATCTGTTCTTTTAGGCCTTCCAACGTCGTGTGCAAGGTGCTGTCGGCTTCCTTGGCCTTCGTGATCTGCCGGCAGGCATGAATAATTGTCGTATGGTCCTTGCCCCCGAACTGGCGCCCAATTTCAGGAAATGAGGCGTCGGTGAGCTCCCGGCAGAGGTACATGGCGATCTGGCGAGGATGCACCAACGTTTTACTCCGACGCCGCGACTTCAAATCGGCGATCTTCAAATGATACTTCGACCCCACCGCCTCTTGAATATCTTCGATGGAGACAATCTTCTTCTTATCCCCGATGAGATCGCGCAAGACGTTCTTGGCCATCTCGAGCGTGATCGTTTGTCCGGTCAGCGAGGAATAGGCCCCGACCCGCACCAGCGACCCCTCCAGCTCACGAATGTTGTTCTTCATCGTGGTGGCCAGGAAGTGAATCACATCCTCCGGTAGCGCAATCCGTTCGTCCTCTGATTTCTTGCGCAGGATGGCGATGCGAGTTTCAACATCCGGCGGCTGCAGGTCGGCAATGAGCCCCCATTCGAAGCGGGAACGAAGCCGCTCTTCGATATCCGGCATGTCCTTGGGAAACCGGTCACTCGATAGGACGATCTGTTGATGGGCTTCGTAGAGGGTATTGAACGTATGAAAGAACTCTTCCTGTGTCCGCTCCTTACCCGCCAGAAATTGGATGTCGTCGATCATCAACATGTCGACATTGCGATACCGCTTACGCAGGTCGATCATCTTGTCATACCGAATCGAGTTGATGACCTCGTTCGTGAACTGCTCGGTCGTCAGGTAGGCGATGCGGAGGTCACTCCGTTCGGCCAGATAATTTCCGATCGCATTCAGCAGATGGGTTTTGCCTAATCCGACCCCGCCGTAGAGAAAAAGCGGGTTGTAGGCTTTGGCCGGTTGTTCGGCCACGGCCATGCAGGCTGCGTGGGCGAACTGGTTTCCCGCCCCGACGACGAAACTCTTGAAGGTATATTTCGGATTCAATTGCACGCCGCGTTTTGATCGAGACGCGACGAATCCACGCCCGGCTGTATCCGCCGGTACATGCTCCTGTTGACCGGGGGAAGGGGAAGACGTCGGTTTGTTGTTGATGACAAACGAGACGTCCAAGTGGCCGCCCCCTTGCGCAGCGGAGACCGCTTCCGCCAAGAGGTCGCGGTAATGCTCTCCTAACCACTCGCCGAAAAATTTGTTTGGGACTGCAAGATACGCCGTCGTATCTTCAATCCGGTCGAGTACAACAGGAGTGAACCAGGTTTCAAAGACCTGCTTCGGCACCTTTTCCTGAATGTACACCAGTGCGTCTTCCCACATCAAATTAATCCTATAAAC
>JACOEF010000083.1 GCA_024998705.1 Nitrospira sp. | reverse complement strand
TTGATACAGAAAGAAGCTGTTGCTGCTGTAATAGCCTCCGAGGCTGAGCTTCAAATTCGGAAAGAGCTCCAGAAACACGGCCCGCGCTTCTTTGGCATTGATGCGTTTTTGATAGTCGATGGAGCGGAGCTCGGCGCGAAAGGTCAGCGCCTGCTCTTCCATCCGCGCGGTATCCAAATGGACCGCCGGCAAGGTGCTCGTCCGCTGAGGCACGGCCAGTTCATACTCCGTCCCCGGAGGTAACCCCATCATCGACGCGAGCTGAACCCGTGCCGTACTCAGCTCACGATAAAGACGTTGGACTTCGCGCTGAATGTTCAGCAGGTCGCGGCGGTAGTTGAGCGGCGTCAGCGGCGTCTGCAGCTTCTTGTCGACGATCTGCTGCGCGCGCTCCAACGCCTTGTTGACGGACTCATCGAGAAACTTCACCCGGTAGAGCACCCGTTCCGCGCTGACCGCCCTCCAGTAGGCACTCCGGACATCCTGGACGAGGCGAACGGCAATGCGACGCCGCTCCTCCTCCGCAATCATCACGTTATCCGCCGCCTGCTGAGCGCGCACGAATGACAAACCGAAATCCAACACATCCCAACTCAGCGCGAGATTCCCCGACACCACATTCTTGTCCGTCGAAGTAAACGGTTCCAGTACGGGGCGACCGTCGATCAGCGATTGCGCGCTGCCGCCGCTATACGAATTGCGGCCGTCGAACCCGGCGTTCGCCGACAGTTGCGGCAGCAACGTGTAATGGGCCACATTCAATTGTTGATGCGCCAATTGAGCCTGCATGGCCTTGACCTTCGCATCGAGATTGTATTTCAACGCGCGCGCGATGGCGTCATAGAGATCAATCGGCCCGGTTAGCGGCTCCTGGAGACTGGAGACAGTTTCAAGATCATTGGCGACGCGGGTTCGGACATCCTCCTGAGTGAGGACATAGGGCTTGACCATACACCCTGAGACCATCACCATGGCCCCCACCATCTTGAATATTCGTAGGATTACTCGTGTCATCATGCGGCCCGGAGTCGTGTGCACATGGTGCCCTGCAGATAAAGGCCCCCGTTCAGGACTCCCCGTTCCCGTCTGACTATCGGTCACATTGAGCAGAAACTTGACGCAACGGATCGGAGCAGAACACCGGCCGAAAACACCGATTGCTCATCTGCGGGAAGCTGGAGCGGCAGAGGCCTGCAGCGATCTTTTCCAATACCTAGCAAGGCACAATTTGCCCACCGGCATCTCGACAGGCCGTCCGTTCGGCCGGCCAGAACCCACATCAATTGGTACAAATATGTCCATAAAACAGCTACTTGCGAGGCGCATGGCATCGCATGGCACCGCCCGGGCTCGCACACTGAAAAATTGTTTGCGGACCGGCCAACGACGACAGGGCAACATTGTTTAACGCGAATTGGGTGCCTCATACATAGTAGCTGCCACCTAGAGTTCCATGACATCGGACACCAGCAGTGACACCTGCTCGGGAGGCACGGATCCCTATGCAACCGACGCAACGGAGTCCATTCACCATCGGAACCATCCTGCTCCACGCCACAGTGTTCGCCGCATGCGCCTCGACTCACACCCCTGTCGCCTCACCAGTCAGGATGATCGATATCACCGCGGGCACCTCCCACACATGCCTACTGCTCGCCGGTGGACAGATTCGATGCTGGGGGCTCAATGACAGAGGCCAACTTGGTGATGGCACACTGACGAACCGGGCCCTCCCCGAGGATGTTATTGGCATGATGATGCCAGCCAAGCGATCGCCGCCGGAGAACGGCACACCTGCGCCGTGACGATGCAAGGGGGACCTAAATGTTGGGGCAGTAATCATGGCGGTTAACTTGGAGACGGAACGACGGTCGACCGGGTCACGCTCAATACGATGTCAGGACTGACCAGCGGGATACGATCAGTGGTAGCTGGCGAACAGCATATCTACGGGTTGACCGCGGACGGAGGCGTCACGTGTTGGGGCGGCAACCAGGATGGCCATCTCGGAGACGGCACCACCATCGACCCAAACACACCCATTGAGGGCGGAGGACTGAATACTGTCGTGCGGGCGATTGCAGCCGGAGCCCGTCATACCTGCGTACTGACCATGGCAGGCGGGGTGAAATGTTGAGACAATAATCACAACGGTCAGTTGGGAGACGGATCGGTGAAGGCCCGCGCTACACCACTGGATGTGGCAGGCTTGACGGCGAACAGCAGCGCGATCGCTGCAGGTGAGCAACATAGCTGCGCGCTGGACGTGTCGGGAACCCTCCGATGCTGAGGCGACAATCGACATCGAGAGGTCGATGAACAATCTGAGTTGGAAAAGTCAGACCGGTTGAAATCACCGCCCTCAAGAACGCGGCTCAGGCCATTTCGGCCGGTGGCCAGCATACGTGCGCGCTGGCCCTGGACAGAGTCCATTGCTGGGGCAGCAATACCTATGGCCAACTAGGAAAGGAACGGTGATCACTCGACCCGTTGAGACGTACGCTGCCTCCGGACGCGGCTCCATTTTTGATGTCTTTACGAATGAAACAGGAGTGCCTGATGAAGAAGTGCTGGATCGGAATCTTCTTATTCGTCACGGGCTGCGCAGGCATCCATGGGGCACCGCGGGAAGAACGTACTGCCCTCTACATCCTGGAAACAGCAAAGGCATTCAGAACCGTGTGTGTCAACAGCGTCGCCGAACAAACGAAGCGAGCCGGCATCACCCCCAAGGAAGATTGGGAGAAAGACGATCACGCGATCATGCTGCCGATCCAATTCATCAAAGCAGCGGGATCAGAAATTCATGATTTCGAACTGAGCCTGATCGGCCTGACACCCATGTATCGATCCAACCTTTCCAAAACCAGGCAGAGGCCGAAGCGCTCAGGAAACTTATGGCCCCCCAACAAAAGCTGGTAACCTCATGGGAGCCATCGTCGTTCGAGTCAACCAATAGGCAGTTCAGCCGCAACACCCCGCCTCAAACTGGCGACGCTGATACGTGAGGACCAAGCACCGGATACAGACCTCCCGCACAACCTTTGTCGTCTCATCGCAGACAGGCGTTCGCCGAAACACGAGCTGCCCACAATCCGCGCAGCATCCGGCCGTCACGGCATCAATGTCAGAAGAGATAGAGATCATGGCGTTCAATCCTCCTGTTCTCTCGAATCGGACGAGACGTGGTGACGACCGGCTTCATTCCGCCCAGCAACGTTCGCAGCCGCGAGGCGCCGGACCACGATTGAGATGTCATCCCCTTGGTATACTTCAGCTCTCGCTGCAATTCTCCGATGCGCCCATTCAGTCGGACAATCATCCGCTCTAGTTCATCGACACGTTCGACCATGGCTAGCTGCTGATGGGTCATCATCATTTCCTCCTTGATTACGACTGTTCACAATGACGAATCACGCCGACAAGCACACCTTCGATGGCAAACTCGTCCTCAGGTGACACAACAATCGGGTTCATCGCCGCGTTGGCAGGATGCAGTTCAATATGCGCCGCACGCTTGAAATAGGTCTTGATGGTCGCCTCCCGGTTCACGAGGGCCACAACCGTCTGACCGTTTTGTGCCGTCGCCTGCTTACGAACGACAACCAGATCGCCCGGGAGAATTCCATCCTCGATCATCGACTCCCCTTTCACGCGCAGCGCAAAGGTCTCACCGCTCCGCACCATGCCGGAAGGAACCTCAACCCATTCAGATTGCGTCACCGGCTCAAGCGGCAGACCTGCGGCAACCACTCCTACCATCGGAATCTGAGTCCTCTTGGCCAGCTGGGTGATGGCGACTTGAACGGCACCACTGATCCGACGCATGCCGGACTCATACCGAGCCACCGACACTCGCGTCGGCTGGAGCGCCGCTGCCAATTGCTCCTGCGTAAGGCCTAATTGTTCACGAATGTGATAAAACTCGCTTGACGTCATAATGTAACCAATGGTTACATACATATTACCGCCCTGTCAAGCAGGTCCCGTCATCTTTCTTGACTATTCTGGCGGCCTCTTCCAGCGTGGCGTTTGAGTCCTGAACGCCCAGAATTTCTCCTGAAACGAAACGCTTC
>JACOEF010000570.1 GCA_024998705.1 Nitrospira sp. | reverse complement strand
CTTGTACTCGTCGTCGGAGAGCACGACCAGTTCCTTTTCCTTTTCTCTCAACGTCAGTTCGGTCTTGGAGTCCTTGAAATCGAACCGCTGCTTGATCTCCTTCGTCGCCTGATCGACGACATTCTTCATTTCCTGCATATTCACTTCCGACACCACATCAAACGACGATTGGTCAGCCACGGCCCCCTCCTTCTCCTGCTTCGTCAATCACGCTGCGGCTAGCAACAGCCTCCGCCATGCGGCAACTTGAACCCACGTTCATCATGCCGGTGGATAGCCGTCTGCACATGACCAGCCGATCCACCGCCGGCCGTCGCGACCACTTCGCTGCTGCTGAACGGCTGCTTCAAAATCACATATCCATACCACTGCTTCATGCTGTCGCTCAAGACGACCAACCCCAAGATCGCAACCACCGCGACCAGTACGGCATCCAGATACAGCGCAAAGGCCTGCCCCGCCGCAAGGGTTGCCGCCTTGGCCAGAAACATCCAGAACATGTCATACGAACCGACCAGCGTGATGCCGCCCACAAACAACATGGGGACCGCCGTCCCCCAAAGATAGGGTGACTTCCACATTTTGATCAACACCGTCGTGCCGATGCAGAGCGCGAGCGTGCCCAGCAATTGATTCGCTGCGCCGAACATCGGCCAGATGGTCGAAATGCTGCCCGTCCCGATCAGGTAGGCCCACGACCCCACGACAAAGGCGCTGCTCAAGAGAACCCCCGGCCACCAATTCATCTGTCGAAACGGCGCATAGACACGCCCGGCCATTTCCTGGATCAGATACCGCGCCACGCGCGTTCCAGTATCGATGGTCGTCAGGATGAACAGCGCCTCGAATACCAGGGCGAATTGATACCAATAGGCCATCAGCCCGGCCATGCCCGGCAGCGCCGAAAAGATGGACGCCATGCCCACCGCCAACGAAACCGCCCCGCCCGGCCGCCCCGCCACATTCACTTCCACCAACTGCGACAACTCCGCAATGCGGGAAGGCGCAAAGCCCATCGCTGTCAGCGTCTCGGCCGACAACATCGTGTTGATTGCCAGGTAATCGCCGGGGATCAGCACCGAGGCTGCAATCAACGCCATCACACCGACGAAGCTTTCCAGGAGCATCGCCGCATACCCCACCACCGCCTGCGATTCCTGCTCAATCATCTTGGGGGTCGTGCCGGAAGACACCAATGAATGAAACCCCGACACCGCCCCGCAAGCAATCGTAATAAAGAGAAACGGGAACAGCGTGCCGGGAATAATCGGCCCGCCGCCATTGGCGAAGGCCGTCACACGAGGCATCTCGATGGTCGGGGCCATGAGGATGACCCCGAAGCCGAGCAAAAACACCACGCCGAGCTTCATGAACGTGGAGAGATACCCACGCGGTACCAGCAGCATCCAGCCGGGCAACACCGACGCCAGAAACCCATACCCGGCCAGCAACCAGACCAGCGCCGGCTTCTCGAACTCGAAGAGCCAGGCAAGGGACGACTGACCCACCACGCGGCCGAAGAGCACCGCCGCCACCAACAACACCACCCCGATCACCGACACTTCGGCCACGGCGCCGGGGCGGAATTTCTGGAGATAGAAACCCATGATGAAACCGATGGGAATCGTCATCGCGATCGTAAAGGTTCCCCAAGCATTGTGGTAGAGCGCATTCACCACCGCGAAGCCCAATCCCGCCAATGCCACCACAACGATAAAAAGCACGGCGATCGCCGTCGCCGTGCCGGTGATGGAACCGAGTTCGTCATGGGCGATTTCAGGCAACGAGCGGCCGTTGCGGCGCATCGAGGCGACCAGGATGATGAAGTCTTGCACCGCCCCGGCCAGCACCGCGCCGATCACCAGCCAGAGAAAACCAGGCAGAAACCCGAATTGCGCCGCCAATACCGGCCCCAGCAAGGGCCCGGCCCCCGCAATCGCCGCAAAGTGATGGCCGAACAGCACGACTCGATTGGTGGGATGAAAGTTGACGCCGTCATTCAAACGCACAGCCGGAGTCAGGCGCGCATCGTCCAACTGCACCACATGGCGAGCCAACCAGCGACCATAAAACCGATAGGCCAACACATAGATACAGGCCGCCGCCACAACCAGCCAAAGGCCATTCACTTTTTCGTGAGGATTGATGATACCGGTGACATGGGCTAACGCCACAGCACCAAGAACGGAGAGGAGCACCCAGAGCAGACGATACGCCATTTTCATGCGCGGCATCCTAGCATAAACGGCAGAGGATGGGAGCGACACGGGCCTCCTTCTTCAGTCAGGAACCCATGGGCGAAGTGGAACAATTTCCTCCTTGAAGGCCAACGTATCTGCGACTTTGCTATACTTGTTCACGCCATGCCACCCGACATGCCTTCACAGTCGCCCGGACGGGAACGCCGAGAATTCTATCGTATCACCGTCGTACTACCCACCCGCATTCAGCTCAACACGGACCACGCGGAGGGTGACTTCACGGAAAAATCCGTCAACCTCAGTG
>JACOEF010000423.1 GCA_024998705.1 Nitrospira sp. | reverse complement strand
TTTTGGCCGGAAGGGGTCGCTTGAGAAGTGGTTTGAGACAGTGAGCCGGTCCAGGCGCGGGGATCGCGGCTTCCTTCTTTTCGTTCCCATGCGGCGAGGCAGGCCTTGGCGATGATTTTGTTCAACGGTGCCGGGTTATAGAGCAGTTTACGAATGCTCGTTGGCGTCAGCATAAGGGGGTTGTATCCGGCCGAGAGGTAGCCTTCCTCCAGCAGCCGGTGCTCCAGGTCGGTATTGGGTTGGATGCCCAGGAAGAACATCAAGGGGAAGACCCGTTCTTCTCCCAAAATCGAGGCGACCTTCTTATAAGACTCGACGCTTTGCAGCAGGCTGTCTTCCGTTTCCTTCGGGGAGTTCAGTGAGTAATTGAGGATGACCTTGCCCTTGAAGCCGGCTTCGGCCAGATAGCGGCACCCATCGTAGAGGCGTTCGAGTGTGAAGCCCATGTGCAGGTTATTCAACACCTCTTGCGACCCGGAGGTAATGGCGACTTCCAAGTCTCCGACACCCGATCTCACCATCAATTTAGCCAGATCCGGCGTGATTAACGAGGTGCGGATGTAGCCGGACCACTCGATCTCCAACTGTTCACGTACGATCCGTTCGAGGATCTCCGTGCATTGGGGGTAGGCTTCCTTCCCGGTAATGAACTGCGCATCGGTAAACCAGAAACGACGGGCACCCCATTGATGGTAGTGCTGGGAGATGTCCTTGACGACCATTTCCGGCGGCCGGTACCGCACGCGTTTGCCTTCGATATAGGGATACAGGCAGAAGGCGCAGTCGTACGGGCAGCCGCGTTTCGTTTGGACGCCGATGGATTCATCCATATACGAGGCGTGCTGCGGGAAAATGGCGGTGAGGTAGGGCAGATCGACGGTCAAGGCGTCGAGCAGCGCCGGAGAGCCCTGATTGCCCTTGCGCGTCTGCTTCCCCTCGCGAATGATATAGCGCTCGTTTTCCAGCGATTCGCCGTTGACCACCTTCAGGATTGCGTCTTCTCCCTCGCCCAGGATGCCGATGGTCCCTTCCGGCAGCTTCTCGATCAATTGATCCGCAAAAGCCGTAAAGGCTCCGCCGCCGATCATGATCTGCGTTTTGGGGAATTCTTTCCTGATCAGCCAGGGGTAGGACAGATTGGCACGGATATGGCTGTAGTAGCGATAGAGTTGCTTCAGCCCGGCAAACGACGCGGCGACACGTTTGATGGGGTTTCCGGCGAAATAAAAATTGAACGCATGCTCCAGCGAGGCATCACCTTCGTGGGGAGAGAAAATCTGAATGTCCCGCCACGAAAAACACACAAGGTCCGGTTTGAATTCAAGCGCAGCATCGCGGATCGCCTGGCTGCGTTGCGATTCCGGGAACAGCGACAAGTCGAGGATGCGTTGCCGCACCTCCGGCTTCCGTCGATGGATGAAGTCGGCCAGATAGGTCACCCCGATCGGGTACACCTTCTTGCAGGGGAGGAAAATGTAGAGAATGGATTCCATGGTCGGAGCTGATGGCTACTAGCCTAGGGCTGATGGTGAGAAAGGAATTGCGCCCTACCCCCGGTGCTATTCGCCATAGGCCATATGCGCTTTGTTACTTGGTTGCCACGTGGATGGCGACAATGCCTCCGGTGAGGTTCCGGTATTCCACCTGGCGAAATCCGGCTTCGCGTAACAGGGTGGCCAGCCGTTCCTGGTCGGGAAAGGTGCGGATGGATGCCGGGAGATATTCGTACACCCCCGTGCGGTCCCGCGCAACCTTGGTGCCGATCCAGGGCAGCAATTTGAATGAATACCAATCATAGAGCGCGCGCAGCCAACCATAGGCCGGCCGAGAAAATTCCAGGCACACGAATCGGCCCCCCGGTCGTAACACTCGGCGGATTTCCGTGAACGCCTGCGTCAGGTTGCCTACATTGCGCATACAGAAGCCGGTGGTCACGGCATGGAAGGTCTCATCGGGGAAGCCCAGCTGCTCGGCATTGGCTTGCAGGCAGGTAATCCGGTCACGGAGCCCGCGCCCGGTGACTTTTCTCAGTCCTTCCGCCAACATCGCATGGTTCAGATCGGAGGCGATGACATGGCCTGCCTGGCCCATCTTGGGTTCAATCAAGAGGGCGAGATCTGCCGTGCCGGCGCCGATGTCGAGCGCGCGCCCGGTTGTTTCGGTGGGCACGTACGATGCGGTGAGGCGTTTCCAATGGTGATGGAGGCCGAAACTCAGCAGGGTGTTGTTGAGATCGTAGACGCCCGCGATCGCGGTGAACATCCGCTGGACGGCCTGCTCCCGCGCCTGCCCGGACCAAGTTGAGACAGCCTTTGCCGCCCCTTCCGGCTGATCATGTATGGAGGATCGTTCCGCCCGCACCATGGGAGGGTGGTAGCACCCGCTTTTGCCTGTTGTCAAGCTGCACCTAGGTGAGATAGCTCGAGGGAAGCAAGCCTTAAGAGAACCAGTTTTTTAACCAAACTACAAAAGGGGAATCCTTGTTTACATTAAGAGGAAGGGGTATACGTGCTTCCATTGATGTGCTTGGTCCTTCTGTTTGGATTCACGTCGAAGGCAGCGTTGAGGAAAAATGGTGCCGAGAGGAAGGCGATGAAGTGTTGCGCATGCTTCGGCAATTGAGGCAAGCGCATGCAAAGCCGGATCTTTATATCATCACGCCTTTCGTCATGGTCGCAGACCGATTGCGTCAAACAATACGTGAGAGCGACGTCCTCAAAGGATGGGGCGGTGAGGATGAATGGCGCTGGATCAACGAGCGAATTGGCACTGTACATACAGCGCAAGGGCGTGAAGCGGAGGCGGTCATACTTGTGCTGGGGGGCTCCTCACCCGGCACAAACTGGTGCGCGCAGTTGGGCTGGTGGACGGCCGAATTTGTTGAATGTGGCTGTGACTCGCGCGAAGGAAGTCATGTATGTCGTTGGTAACCGGCAGCTTTGGTGTGAGGCAGGTTCATTCCGAGAACTTGACAAGAAGCTTCCGTGAAAAAACATGTGCCCGAGAATTGCTCGCTCGGCCTCTCATTCCAACCTGCTCATATCAGCAATTCCATCATCAAAGATGCGCGTGATCATTATCCGAAGAACTTCGATATCGAGATCACCAGCAAAAGTGGTTGTGTTGATTCAGGATTAGGCTTTCTCCAATGAGCGGTTCGCAGCTACAATGAAGCTCACTGAGTTGATGTTGAAGATACGAGGCCAGGCGTGAAGACCACAAGGGATGAAGTGCTGAAAGTACTGGAAGCTAATCGCCACGCGCTCCATGCCTACGGTGTCCGAAGTCTGGGTTTGTTCGGGTCCGTCGCCCGTGGGGACGCCACGTCAGCAAGCGATCTTGATTTCGTCGTTCAGTTCGACAAGAAATCCTTCGATGGATATATGAACGTGAAGGCCTTTCTGGAGAGTCTTTTCGGGTGTCGCGTAGATCTGGTGCTTGAGAGCACAATTAAGCCTCGACTGCGAGGAGCGATCTTACGAGAGGCAGTTCATGCCGCGGGATTATAAAGTTTACGTTGATGACATCAGTTGATGACATCATTGGGGCGATCGAGAAGATTAAGCGATTTACGGTGGGCCTTGATCGGGAAACGTTTTCTCAAGATGAGAAGACGTTCGATGCGGTGATTCGTAATCTCGAAGTAATCGGTGAGGCGGTCAAGAAGATTCCCGAAGAAGTCCGAACGCGCTACCCTTTAGTGGAATGGAAGAAAATTGCGGGTGTCAGAGACATTCTTGTTCATGAATACTTCGGAATCGATGTCGAGATTGTCTGGGATATTCTCCAACAGAAGCTGTCTCCGATGGAAAGTCAGATGAGACAGATTTTGGCAGACCACTGAAATTCAACTCTCTGCGTATTCCCTCTCAGCGTTCGCTGAGGCCGATGCGCTGTTTGCGGTCAGGCTGCCGCGCGGGTGTCGGACTTGGCGCCAGCGTCCTTCCACTGCCCGACCTCCAGGCTGTCCAGCCAGTCCAGCAGCTTGCCGACCATCTCGCCTTCGAAGATCGACCCATGCTGCGGGCAGATCATGCGGGGCTTGATGGCGCGGACCCGTTGTGTCCACCCGCGCAGGGCGACCGTGGACGGCATCCAGCGAAGGTGAAACCCTCGCATATATTGGATGTGCTGCTCGAAATCGGTGACGGTCAGACTGGCATGGTGATCCGGGACCAGCGCGGCGCCGATATCCCCCGAGAACAGAATGCCTGCGGTCGGATCATACAGGGAGAAATTGCCGGACGAATGACAGTAGTGGGCCGGAACGGCTTCAACCTCAGGGCCCTCGTCCCCGATCCTGATGCGCATCCCCTGGTCCGGAATGGGATTCAAGGTGATGACCGCGCCGGTACTGAAATGGCTGACGAAGCCCGTCCAGAGCCACGAGCAATAGGTTTTAATGGCGGGGTTCAGGTCGAGCCACATGGCCAGCGACGAGCAGATATCCGGGTCCTGGTGGCTGGCAAAGATCACGCGGATATCTTGCATGCGTACGTACTTGGCCAGTTCCGCCAGAACCTGCGGAAAAATCTGAATGCCGCCTGGGTCCAGTAACATGGCCTGGCCGCCTTGGATGATCACATACTCATTCGTGTCGATGACGTGACTGTCCTTTTCGGGATCCCGGCCGATCACGATCCACTGGTGGCCGTTCTGGTTATACAAGACCTTACTTTGCATACGTGTACCCTTTCAACAGCAGTTCTAAGAGCTCCTGCCCATGCTCAATGGCCTCTTTCATGACGCGGGTTTTCGCATCGAGATCATCGACGACATGAGTGATTTCCGTGGCCAGGTTCTTGAAGTTGGCCTCCGCCTCGGCCAGTCCGGCCGCTTCTGAGGAGATACAGAACGCCATATAGCGCGCAGTGAGGCCGATCGATTTTAGCCCGACCAGGGCCTGCTGGGTGTCCCCCAGGCAGCGTAGCGACTCCTTCAGCCGTTCATGTAGTTCCGCGAGGTTGCTCTGGCAGAGCTGGACGATATAGGCGCGATTGTCACGTTCGAGTGCCCCGGCGTCCGAAAACGCCGGATGGTGCATCAATTGGGCCACATCGTCCGCTGTGGTGAAGCGGAGGTGGGATAGAGTGTCGAGACGTTTCGACGCGGGGCCCTGTTCCGCATGCGCCATTGCCGAAAGCAGGCTGGCGATCAGCTGATGGTAACGCCAGACAATGTTCGAACTGTTAGCCGTAATGCGGGCGAGCCCCGAGCAGAGGCGCTCAAGCGCCTCTACCTCGGGCCGGATTTCCTTGGGGGTATTGTTCAGAATCTCGACGAGCGCCAGCATCGGCCGGCCCTTGCCGCCTGCGATTTTAGCCGCTTGTACAACGCCGTTATTGGCCAGAATCTGCATGGAGAGCGACAGTTGCTGGAGGAGCGGCCGACGTTGAGGATATCGACACAGATTCCGAAGAGCTGATTGATGTTCCGCTTAAAAAGGCTCAAGACGTCATGCATAGTAGTCGAACCGGTGGGTTGGTCTGTTCAGGACTCAGGACCTTTTGAAATGCTCTATCGGCACTTTCGGGAAAAACTCAAGTCTTGCGTCGACTGAGTTCGACGTAGAAGGCGTCGGATTTTTGACGCTTGCCAGGGCCTCCGTCAGGACGCCGTCATCGGGTGCCGAGCCTCGCGCGACGGCGTGGTATAATCCCGCGCCTATGAGCAATTCCATCATCATCAAAGGGGCGCGTGAGCACAATCTGAAGAATCTCGATGTCGAGATTCCCCGGGATAAGCTGGTCGTCATGACCGGCCTGAGCGGGTCGGGGAAGTCGTCCCTGGCGTTCGATACGATCTACGCGGAAGGCCAGCGTCGGTATGTCGAGTCGCTCTCCGCATACGCCCGGCAGTTTCTCGAACAGATGGGGAAGCCCGACGTGGACTCCATC
>JACOEF010000386.1 GCA_024998705.1 Nitrospira sp. | reverse complement strand
TGCAACAAGATACGCCAAAAACAGCAAGTCCTTCCTCGCCGCCATCCAAATCAGATGCCTCGTCCTCTGGCTCAACATCTCGTGACGACACTATCTAAGGAAGGTCTGATTTATTCTCCGCTCGCGATGTGCTAACGGGAGCGCAACACGATTGAGGAGGCGCCCCCATGCAGCAATCGACGTTTGCCGAGGTCTCGTTTGAGCAGTATCGCAAGCCCACCCGCCGGGAGCGGTTTCTCGACGAGATGAACCGCGTGGTGCCGTGGGCGGAATTGGTGGCCGTAATCGAGCCGGTCTATCCCAAGGCCGAGGGCCCTGGGCGTCCGCCGGTGGGCGTCGACCGCATGCTGCGCCTCCATTGTCTGCAACAGTGGTTCAACCTGTCGGATCCAGCGGTGGAGGAGGCGCTGTATGACTCACGGGCCATGCGGCAATTCGTCGGCATTGATCTGGGCCGCGAACCGGTGTCGGATGAGACGACGATCGGCAAGTTTCGCCACCTGCTGGAAGCCCACCAGCTGGGCGAACAACTCTTTGTGCGAATCCGAGAGCAGTTGGTCACGCAAGGCTTGCAGGTGAGCCGAGGGACCATCGTGGATGCCACCATTATTGCGGCCCCCAGTTCGACGGAGCATCGCACGAAGGAGCGGGATCCCGAGATGCATCAGACCAAGAAGGGGAACCAGTGGTATATCGGCATGAAGGCCCATATCGGCGTGGATAGTCGGACCAAACTGATCCATTCGGTCGCGGCCACGGCGGCGAATGTGCATGACAGCCAGGTGTTGCCGGACCTGCTGCATGGGCAGGAGACCCGGGTGTGGGGCGATGCCGCCTACAGCGGGCAACGCGACGTGATCCGGCACCACGCCCCCGATGCCCAGAGCTTCATCCCGACGAAAGCCCATCGCCATCGGCCCTTGAGCGAGGCCGAGCGTGCCCGCAATCGCACGAAGTCGAAGGTCCGCGCCAAAGTCGAGCATGTGTGCTTGGTGATCAAGCGGATCTTTGGATGGGCCACAGTCCGGTACCGTGGGTTGGCGAAGAATACCCACTGGCTGTTCATCAGCTGCGGCTTGGCGAATCTGTACGTGGCTCGCCGGCGCCTGTTGGCGGAGGCCTAGCGAGCGTCTGTGCGAACGGGGTTGCGGGCGACCTGACGGTGGGCGAACCCCGTACCGACGCTCCCGGACCAGCGCAGTCCCATACCAGTAGCCCTGGTTGACCACCCGAGGAATGGATTGCTCAGCGCAAACGCGAATTAATCAGACGTTCCCTATGTATCAACCATTCCTATTCACGATCGAACGTGCTCTTGTAATAGGTGGATATCTCGATAGGAGCATACAGCGAGAGACACGCGGCTTCTGTAAGCTGGCTTACAATGTTGACGCGCCCGATCGCTTTGCCGTCGAAGCGGTAGAGAAGAGACGCTTGTGCAAGAGAAGGCTTACGGGAGGAAGAATGAAAAAAAGAACGCGTGCCCTCTTGACTCAGTACCGTGGTACAAGGTGTAGAGTCTCATCGGAGGTGAGAAGATGACAGTTGGCTGCACCATCGGGCAACTCGCAAAGGCGGTTGGCGTCAATATCCAGACCGTGCGGTACTACGAACGGCGCAGGCTGCTTGGTCCGTCTGCGCGCCGACCGTCGGGATACCGGATCTATGGCGAAGACGAAGAACAGCGGCTTCGGTTCATCAAGAACGCTCAAGCACTGGGCTTCACCCTGCAAGAAATCGCCGAACTGTTCAAGCTCAGCGTCACGTCGACCGCGCGCTGCGGTGATGTACAACGACGAGCGCAAGCCAAGCTGACGCACGTGGAGGCGAAAGTGCGGGATCTGCAAGCGCTCGCCCGGGCGCTTCGGAGCCTGATTCGAGACTGCCGGGCCGGGCAGCCGACGGATCGTTGTCCGATTCTCAAGAGCCTGCAGGCGAGCGTCACGCGAACATCAAGATCCGCCCAAAGGCAGAAGTGAGCATTGTATGTCCATCATCTGGGAAGGAGTGGACGTCTTGTCTGTGCGTCATGCTGAACCCGCCGTGGGCGTGGTTGGAATGGAGTCCATTGACTGTCGCTTATCCGACCCGCCGGGGAAGCACGGGATCTCATCACCCGTTGAGGAGAGCAGAAGGAGGACCATGACAACTACAAAACGCCGTGTGGAGGTATTCACGGCTGGCTGCCCGCTTTGTAATGACGCCGTCGACTTGGTGCAGTCGCTGGCCTGCCCCAGTTGTGACGTGCAGATACATGACTTACGAGAGGGCGGCGACGAGAACGAATGCCGGGAGAAAGGCAGCCGCTATGGTATTACCGCGGTCCCGGCTATTGCAGTCGATGGCGTGCTACTGGACTGTTGCCGACGGGAGCCACTCTCGGCTCACACCTTGAGGGCGGCGGGCATCGGTCAATCATAAAAGGGGGTCGGATGGAAGAGACCCAGCGTAAGCGGCTGCTGTGGATAGGATTGATCGGCTACGGCCTCGTCGCCCTGTGCTGCTTGACGCCGATCTTAGTGGTGTTGTTGGGAGTGGTTGGACTGGGGGCCATCACCGGCTATCTGGACTACGTGCTCCTTCCGGCTCTAGCCGTATTCCGGAGTCTTGCCGTGTATGCAGGAACCCGTCAGCAGCAAGACACGGGTAGTGCCTGCTACATGCCCCATGAATCCGAGAGTCGGGAGCGACGAGGTTTGGGGAGAAGGAAAAACGGATGACGGACTGCTGCAAGACGCCTGCGGAGCCAACGAAACCAGGAGCTCGATTGCTGTGTCCTCAATGCGGCCGCGAAGGCCAACCAGTCGATCGGACCACTGTTCAGGCCCTGCTCAAACCCGAGGCACTGGGTATGGTGAATGGCTGCCAGTATGTGTTCTGTGAGACTCCGCACTGCCCGGTCGTGTACTCCGCCGCTGATGGAACGCAGCTCCGGAAGGCGCAAGTCCGGGTGCGGGTTGGGCTGAAGGAGACGGAGGATCCGGTCCCGATCTGTTATTGCTTCGGCGTGACGGAGCGCATGATCCGCGAAGAAATTCAGCGGACCGGAGGGTCCTCGGCCTCGCCCCGCATTCGAGCCGAGATTAAGGCGGGGAACTGCCGCTGTGAGGTGGAGAATCCGTCGGGTCGATGCTGTTTGGGGGAGGTACGCCAGGCGGAGAAACAGGCGGCTGCCGAGCGCACAAGCGGCGATCAAGCCGTCGCACGTTCGTAAGAAAAGGAAATCGAGGATGCAACTGCCTGTAGAGAGTGTAGAACACAGAGGGGCCACCGGGCCGGTTGCGACCGAGACGACCACGCGACTCCTCAGCAGGACTGAGTCCATGCTGGGATGGAGGCTTCGTCGAGCAGGGCTCAGCCCGCGAGAAGAGGCGGTCAGGCAGTATATCCTCACGCAGTATCCCTTGCTGGGGCGTGCGCTTGGCTGTCATGAAATCGCGAAGGCGCTTGGCTTGAACGAGCCGGGTGACGTGTCGGCCATCCTAGAACGATTGCATGAAAAGGATCTGCTCTATCTGGACTCCGACTCTCGTGAGATTCGTCTCGCATACCCCTTTTCCACGATTCCGACAAAACATCTTGTGCAGTTTCTGGACCGGCCTTCGGAAAAGCCGATCTACGCTCCCTGTGCTGTGGATGCGCTGGGCATCTCGTTCATGATCGAGTCGTCCTGTGCGTATTGCGAGATGCCGGTGGCCACCAAGGTGCGAGACCGGCGCATCGAGTCCTGCATCCCGGCTGAGACGGTGGTCTGGGTCGGAACCGAGTACCGCGGGCACGCGGCGGCGTCGATCTGCCCCACACTAGATTTTTTCTGTTCACCGGGGCATGCGACCGCCTGGCGGGAGGCACGACCACAGGAGGATGGTCACGTGCTGAGTGTGGGGGAAGCCCTCTACCTGGGCAAGGGGATCTTTGAGGATCTCCTGAGGCCGCGACCTGGTGCGGTGTCGTCCTTTGGCACAACGGGGTCTCCACCTGAGACGCCACACGCCGCGATGACGGTCAGCACAACCGGAGGGCTGCTGGCCGCCTTCCTCGCGTCAATCTGCTGCATCGGACCAGTCGTCTTTGCCGCCCTGGGCGTGGGTGTGGGGGCCACCGGGTTTCTGGCCAACACGGCTGGGGGCCTCAAAGCGCTGTTGCCGTACCGACCACTATTCATAGGATTGACAGCGGTGCTTCTGGGCGTCGGTTTCTATTTGGCGTACCGAAAGCCGACGCTCGGTGAGGCATCTTGTCAGGCCTGTGTGCCGGTGTC
>JACOEF010000168.1 GCA_024998705.1 Nitrospira sp. | reverse complement strand
GATCGTCATTAGGTAAGAGGAATTCGACTCTTGTTCTGCGCCAGCCAGGCCTCGAAGGTAAGCAACGCGGGGTTCAGACCGCGCGCCACCACCGGATCACGCGGACCACAGAAGGCCTCGTTAAAATCCCGCTTGAACTGAAACATATTGCCCAGGTCGTCGGCGCCTGGAAACCCGAATCCCCGATACTGCTCAGGGGTCACCTCGTTGTACCGCACCGGCTCACCGAACGCCTTGGCCATGGCCGCAGCCATCTCGGTTCCGGTCAGGTGTTCGCCGGCAATGGCCACCCTCTTGCCGATAGACTCACGGCCTTTCTTGAAGATCCCGAATGCGCACTTGCCGATATCTTCTGCGGCGATGCCAGGCAACTTCCTATCGCCCATGGGAAGCGTAAAGGCCAGCATGCCATCCGGTCCTTTTTTGGGGCCCATCCCGAACGAAATCATGTTGTCCCAATAGAACGACGTGAGGAGGAACGTGGTCGGCACGCCGAGCTTCATAAACTCCTGATCGGCTTCTCCCTTCGCATCGAAATGCGGAACCTTATACTTGCCCATCAGCGTGGGCATCCGGTTGTCCGAGAGCGGCACCCACTGGCGCGTATCTTCCAGCGTCGACCAGATGACGTGTTGCACAGCCGCCTGCTTGGCC
Source organism: Nitrospira sp. (assembly GCA_024998705.1). Classification (GTDB taxonomy): domain Bacteria; phylum Nitrospirota; class Nitrospiria; order Nitrospirales; family Nitrospiraceae; genus Nitrospira_A. The sequence continues at coordinate 4,261 of JACOEF010000168.1, read as the reverse complement.
GCCGTCGCCTGCGCCTTGACCTGGGCATACTCCTTTTCCGGCGAGAAATGCTCCCAGAAATTCGTCAGGCAAAACAGGCCATAGGCCCCGGCAAAGGCGCGCGCCAGGCTGTCCGTATCGTCGAGATTTGCCGCCACGACGTCGGCCCCGAGCGTCGCCAACGCCTTGGCCTTCTCAGAATTCACATCACGCGTGATGGCACGCGCAACGAATCCACTGCCGGGATCGTTCACGATCGCCCGCACGAGCCCGCCGCCCTGCGCCCCGGTCGCCCCAACCACCGCGATGATTTTCTTCTCCGCCATACATGTCTCCTTCTATCTCAAAATGTTCAAACAAGTTGTTATTCTCACCCGCCCAGCCCAGGAGCACCGCGAGAACACCGCTGGCGGCCTGTTTGAACATTCTGTCACATGACAATGCCGCCACCGGCCTGTATCGTCTGCCCCGTCAACCAGCGCGCCTGCTCGCTCACGAGAAACGCGACGACATCGGCAATGTCTCCAGGGAGTCCGATCCGTTTGAAGGGAGACTGCTCGATTCCCATCTGCCGGTACTGGTCCGTCGACACCCCCGTATCGGTAAACCCCGGTGCGACCGTGTTCACCGTGATCCCGCGTGGAGCCAGTTCCTGCGCGATGCCCTGCGTAAATTGTTCGAGCGCTCCCCGGCTTCCGAGATAGGCTGTGGCTCCGTCGTAGTGCAGCTTCGTTCCGGCGCTGGAGATATTGACGATCCGCCCATGATCGCGCAGAACCTTCGCCGCCTCCTGCATCGCGAAATAGGGCCCCTTGGCATGCAGATTCATGAGGGCATCGAAGTCCGCTTCGGTGGTATCGAGGAAGGGCTTCGGCACGAACTTCCCGGCATTGTTGACGAGAATATCCAGCCGGCCGAATTGGGTGATCGTATCCGTCACCAGCCGCCGCGCATCCGCTACCTGGCTGATATCGGCCGGCACCGCCACCGCGTTTCCGCCCTTCGCCTGAATGCCGACGACGACCTGTCGGGCTTTGTCCTCACTCTGCCGGTAGTTCACCACCACCGTCGCGCCGTCCTGCGCCAGGCGCTCAGCAATGGCGCGGCCAATCCCGCTGGACGCCCCGGTCACAATGGCCACTTTGCCCTCCAGAACGCCCATGCCCACGCCTCCATTCCTGTCCGGCCCCTCACCATCCGCCAGCTCATCCACCGCTCACTCTCCGCAGGCCGATGGTCTCGTGCAGACCGCCTCTGATACAGTACGCCGATGAGCATGCGTCTTGACCAGACCGTGCCGTTCGGGCGGTCGCTGCGCGAATATGCATTGATGTTTTCACTCAGCGCAGGCGATCGCCGAGGCCGCATTCTGGACTGTGCCGCCGGGCCGTCCAGCTTCAACGCCGAACTCACGGCGGCCGGTGGCGACGTCTGTTCGATCGACCCACTGTATCAATTCAGTGGAGCGGAGATCCAACGGCAATTCTTCTCAACCCTGGATCACGTCATCGAGCAGATTCGAGCGACGCCGCAGAATTGGATCTGGAGGTACCATCGCGATCCGGAGGACCTGCGACGGAACCGGATCGCGGTAATGGACACCTTTGTCGCCGATTACAGCAGGGAACGGGACACAGGGCGGTATGTCTGCGGCGCCTTGCCGAATCTCCCGTTCGAAGCGGACCGGTTCGACCTCGCACTGTCGTCGCACTTTCTCTTTCTCTACTCGGATCACTTCGATCAGGCGTTTCACCTCGATGCGATTCGAGCCCTGTTGCGAGTGGCGCGTGAAGTGAGGATCTTTCCCCTGCTCGCGCTCCGCGCGGAACGCTCACAGCACTTGGAGCCGGTCTGTGAACAGCTTCGTCGAGAGGGCCATCACCTCTCGATCGAACGGGTGGGGTATGAGCTTCAGCGCGGCGGCGACGAGATGCTACGCCTTCGGCACACGTACGCCGCGACGCCTAGCGGGTGAGCCAATCGGGCGGGCCATTCCACCTTCCGTTGGAAACGAACTCGATCACGGGCTTCCGCTCGCGCGGTGCGACTTCCCGCTCGCGCGGATACTCAGGAAGTGCGGCCGGATCGCCCGGGTATCCGACGGCGATCATCGCCACCGCTTCATAGCCGGCAGGGAGACCGAGATCGGCGCGGGCCTTCTCAATCTCAAATCCCGCCATTTGGTGCACAACCAGTCCCAGCGCCGTCGCTTGTACACAGAGGCTGAACACAGCCATTCCCGTGTCATGCCAGGCATGCCGGTTCGGAGTGCCTTCATCCTCGAAATTCAGCCGGGCGACCGATAACATCAAGACCGGGGCACGAAAGGCCCACTTCCTGTTGCCTTCCTTGAGGCAGGCCACGAGACGGTCATGCGCAGGCGGGTCCGCTTTCGTTCTGACGATGAAGTGCCAGGGCTGCTCGTTATTCGACGAGGGCGCCCACCGCGCCGCCTCGAACAGGCTCTGCAATTTGTCCGGTTCCACCATCCGGTCCGCAAACGCGCGCGGACTCCATCGCCGCTGTAACAGAGCATGAATGGGGTGGGTCACATCAGCAGGTTTTTCCACGCGCCTCTCCTTCCACGGCAGGCCGCGACATGCGGCACTGCTCCCCTAACTCACCAATTTGGCATCCATCGTGATCGTCGTATTCAACAGCCGGGAGATCGGACAGCCGCTCTTCGCCGCCGCTGTCGCCTTCTCCCAGGCAGCGGCATCGGCCTTGGGCACCTTACCCGTGACGGTCAATGCACGCCCGTAACGGTCCAGCCTGCCTCTACTTTTTCCATCGTGACGGTGGCGGTGGTCGCCAGGTGCTCGGCGACCAGATTCGCCGCACCCAATTGGCCCGAGAGCGCCATCGTAAAACAGCCGGCGTGGGCCGCCGCGATCAGCTCTTCGGGATTCGTCCCCTTTCCATTCTCGAATCTGGTGCTGAACGAATATTGCGTCTCGTTCAAGACGCCGCTGTCCGTCGACACCGTCCCTTTGCCGGTTTTGAGATCTCCCTGCCATTTGGCTGACGCATTCCGTTTCATGTGGCCTCCTTGGTTTCAGTGACAGGTGCTGGCCGCAGCGCCATTTGCGCGATGATGCCCTTAGCCCATGCACCACTCAACGAGTCTAGCGGCTGATCCTGCCTATCACAAGCGCTTCCTGAACCGGTTGGCGGAGAGGCCGACAGCTCTCCGCTCAGAGCTGCCGTTATTGCACCTCTACCGTAATGGCATCGGTTGCGGCCAGATGGTCATGATCATGAGTCGCAGCTTGAACCTTGATCTCATGTTTGCCCTTACTGAGGCCTTTGAATGTGCCGGGAAATTTCTTCTGCGGTTCGCCGTCCAGGTACACATGCCCATGAGCCGCCTTGGAACCCTTCGTGAGTTCGTAGGTGAGCTCGAACGTCTCTCCCACCGTTGCCCCGTCCTTCGGTGAGGTAATTTTGATGTGAGATCCGTCATCAACCTCGGCGAACAGGGAGCCGGCCGAAAAAATCAGCCCCGCCGCGAACAACACGGCGCAGAATCCTTTCACATATCGCATCACACCCTCCTTGGTTAGGCTCTGACGGTCCTCCATCGACCACTCACTGTTCATCACCACCGCACGTCGGCCTTCAATGGCCATCGTTCGTCCGACTCATCGGTTCTTAGTGGTCTCCGTAACGGTCCATCCACTTGCGCAAATGTTCCACTGCTTCAGCCTTCTGTTCCGGACGCAGAGTCGCATGCCAGTCCGCCACCTTCGGCAACACGCGCTGCATCAGGCGTTTCTGTTCGGCCTGGTGCCGCTCCATCAGTTGCGCCAGCTTGGCCTGGTCCAGCCGGTCGCTCTGCACCTGGGCAATCACTTCTTCCATGATCACCTTGTGCTCCTGCTGAGACTCAGCGCGAGCCGCAACCATTTCATCTCTCACGACCATAAGCTTCGCCTTCTGTTGGTCGTCCAGATCCAAATGTTTGGCAATCTTGTTCGTCATCCAGTCGGCTCGTTCCGCCGGCGTGTGGTGCCGATGACAACCGGCCCCGACAAGCGCCCCGGCCAGAACCAGCGTCCCGATCGCAACCCGAACCGTGTTGTGCATCTTCATGTTGCCCTCCTTGGTGAATGTGGTACATGCCATGATGCGTGAGTGATACTCGTGAATATTCACTCAGTATTCAAAGGCCACGTGATAGAGCGCCGGCGTCATGTCCACCCCCAGTTGCCCGAGTTTGGCCTTCATGGGTGTGACACTCTTCTCATAGGCCTTCCAATACACGGTTTCATTTTCCCAGATG
>JACOEF010000104.1 GCA_024998705.1 Nitrospira sp. | reverse complement strand
GGTCGGGCTGGCCGTCCTCAAACTCACGCCTTGTTCTGACATCCTCTCTGTCGCCGTTCTTATTGAACAGGTGGTCGCTCCCTCCCGTCACAGTATTCGGGGCCTGATGAGCCATGCACAGGCCTCCGGGGCTGACGAGGCTATTCCCGCTTCTTGAGTCGGTCCTGGTACTGCTCGAGGACTCTCCGTTCCGCCTCCAGCCAGTGCTTAGAGTCGTGGCCATGCTCATAGCCGCCCTGGCAGTAGAGCCGATAGGCGAGTTGCTGGATCTCCTCTCTCATCTGTTCTGAGATCGGCCGCTGTGGCATGGTGACTCGTGCGCTCTCTTGGCGGTGCATCTTGATGGTCATCGCATCCTCCTGTCGGTGCGCGTCGGTTTGGATGGGTTCATATTATGGTAACGGTCCTCCACATGAGGGGCAGGGGCTCTTGCCCGTGCTCACGACGACAGCCTGAGGTCCGGGCAGCGGCATGTCTCCGCGTAGCAGCCGAACCCAACGTGCCGTCGGGTATCGGACTACTAATTTCGGAAGTAGGAGCAGCAAGGTCACCATGGCGCCGCCGAGCAGGATCAGCACCCATTCTCCTGAGACCACGTGGTTTCCGGCATAGGTCAACAGAACGGTGGGGCCGATCATTCCCAGGAACGTGGCTACCGCGAAGGTGCGAAGGGACATGGTGGTGAGTCCTGCTCCGTAACTGACCAGATCGAAGGAAAAGATCGGGAAGAGCCTGGCTAAGAAGACGAACAGGGCCAAGTGACGATCTGAGCAGCGTTCGCAACATGTGATCTCTGTCCGAAGTATTCGGGTGAGTGCCGCTCGTCCTAACAACCGGCCGATCAAAAAGCTCACGATCGCACCGATCTCCGCGCCGATGACGGCGTAGGTGGTCCCAAGCGGAACGCCAAAAGCCGCGCCGGCCGCCAGATCCAGCGGTAGACTCGGGATTGGGCTGACGACGACGGCCGCGGCCATGAGGAGCATGAATAACAAAGGCCCGACGGCTCCTGCTTCTCGCAGCCAGTCTGCAAGCCGGTCTGGATGGAGCCATTCTTCAAGGTTCAGCCAGGACACCGTTTCATAGATTCCGAGCGCTAAAACGAGTAACGCTCCAATCTTGAGCCAAGCGGTTCTATGTCTCATCTCAGTATCTCTCCAGTGTCAGAATACGCCTGGTAGGAACCACGAGAGTCCGACATAGGGCAAGACAGCATTGATTCCGGTGTTGCGTTCCCCGAGCCCGCCATTGGATATATGGTGAAATCGGACACCCATGGTCCACATCAGATTGGTTGTCAGCGCGTACTGAACCCCAGGACCTATTTCCAGTACGAACTCAAATTGCGTGCTTTGCTCTGGAATTCGCGGGGCCAAGTTGGTCCAGATCATTCCGGCACCTGTATCCCAAAACGGGAGCCAGCGACCGAATGACAGGAAGTTGTATTTTAGAACCAATGATCCTCCGGCAGCCTCGGCGGTGAATGGTCGTGTAAACCGGGCATAGACCGGCTCCAGCAGTAGCTCAAGATTTCCCTGATACCATCCGAAACCCAGCACATCGGTCAACACTATTCCAATGCGTGGCAGCACCAACACGGCACTCCGGTTGGCCGATGGACTATCGCCGATCGCTGTCGTGGCTTGTGCATATCCTGTGGCCACACCTATTTCGATCGCGCCCTTCTGTAACCGATTTTGCCCAGAGAGGGTGGAGTGCGCCAGCACGGTGTGATCGCTCCACGGTACAAGGCCTCCGAGCACCAGGACTAGTAAGAGGCGGCCTACCCACTGACGCTCCCTCCCGGCAGTCTGATCGGCATAATCCTGTTGTGTTATCGCCTGACGCTCCTGGTTTCCTATCCCCTGTACTGACATAGCCCGTCATTCCCACCTTTCTATCCAGCATTGGATGTGGGCAGGGTACGATAAGGTTCGGTGGGAATCTGTGATGGATCTTACAAGCGGGTGAGGAAATTCTATGCTTCCGGAATGCGGAACGTTTGTTCGGTGGGCCGTCCAGCACGAGGTGCGACGCAACGCTTAGGGACAGTTTTGAGTACAACCGGTGAAACGCGCAGAGGCAGGAGTATATTCGATTGAAATAACGTGGGGACTCTCCACTCAAGGATGGTTCTCTTCCCATGTCCGCAGCTGTGACAAGAGCCATTCCTTTTCTGGAATACCGGTGACCAAGACGCGTCCCTCCAGGACAAATGCGGGGAAGACGACAATCTCTAACAGGTCGGTGTCTCGTTGTTGTGCATGTCGAACGTCGATGCGCCACTCCGGCAGCGCAAGTTGGAGCTCCTGTGCCAATCGTCGAGCAGAATGTTCAGACAAGCATCCTCGATGCACTAAAATTTCGAGATGAGCCATTCCGCGAGTATAGTGGGGGAGGACATGTTTCTCTGTGATGCAGCTTACAAAGTGCGGGTGAGGCTGGTAGGCCACGCCCATTCGGCGCACCATTCGTTTAGGCGTCGGTTGACCGCGCGGCTGGGTATCGGAACGGATTCGGCAAGGTGTGGCGATTCTCGATGAGCAGCGGGACGATCGAAGTGAGGAGACCGCGGGTGCGTGGTCGTGAGGCGCGATATGTTCCTCTCAGGCTCATGATCTAGCGCTCTTCGTCTGAGGGGAATGATCCGTATGAGAACGAGGTGCTGTTGTATGAGCACTCTCGTGACTTGGCTCGTTTCGTTTCCCTCGCCTCTACCTCGAATCGCGTGGTGGCGATTGCTCCATTCAATATCGGAGTATCAGCAAGTCCGGCCGCCAGCCGCCACTATAATCGCTGTGTGGAGGTAGCCATGGCACACGGATTGCCGATCTGACCTGCCGGGCAAGAGGTTTTTACAGGTCATGCCTGCGGACACCTCGTCGTGAACAGGCTCGATTCACACCCCAATGAACTGGCTCATCCTCTCCTTGCCGCCAGCATTGCTGACCGAGTGCACGGTGCGTGGAGGATGTAACGCCAACCGCCGGACAGTGCTCCTTATAGCCTGTTTACAATGGGAGAAAGTGTACGGTGACAGAGGCGCATCGGTGCGACGCATGATGCCGGCCGAGCGGTTCCATAAAAGGAGGTTTTCGTTGCGGACGTATGTTTCTTGGTGAGGAACAGGCGTGGTTCGTTCATAAGATGGGCAAGCAGGCGGGCTATATGCTCGGCCCTTCCTTGAAGAGTGAGATGGTAGAGCTTGTCCGTAAAGTGTCCGATGTCATACTGAAAATCGGATGGATTGCCCAGCACTGATATCCCCATCTCTCGCAGGCGCCCCATGATCTCGCTTACTCCCTGTGTCACACGTGAGGAACGGAAGTTGAGCTTTTCGCTCACAACCAGAGGCCAGGCGATGTACACGCTGACGCCCTTGGCTCGGCAATGTTCAACGAAACCTTGCAGGGTGCTCCAGAAATACGGCGAGTCAATGAAATCGATGTCGAGTTCGTACGGGTCGCCGGTGGATACGACGACCGGCTCAGGGGTTCGCATGATGGCATTACCATGGCGGTCGTTGTTCAGCAATGAATACATTTTAGAAGGACGATAGTTCGGTTGAGACCAGGCGGCACGAATCAGGCTGCGGATGTGATCTGGAGGCTTGAGCTGTCTGGCTTGTACGCTTTCGAGGTGCGAACCAACCGCCTTGGTGATGGCACCAAGAAGGACTCGTTGCGGGAGGACGGAGCGCATAAACCGTACCTTCTCTGTGGCGTGTAGTTCCCAAAAATAGTCCGGATCCCAGGCCATCACTTGGTTGGTGAACCAATCGGTATAGGTGGTTTCAGCATGGTAGAGCTCGTATTCGAGAGGGAATATCACGACGTCTCCGGTTTGTACGTATGGCATGATGTCGTTCACCATCACGGCAAAGGGACGAGCGATACTCACGCCTAGATTCAGTGTATCAGTCCCAAGGGCCTGTTCAATCCGGCCCGCATCGATTCCGAAAAATGTGCTGGAGCCCGCCACAAAAAGAATTTTCCTCTTGTCCCGATGCTCTGCCAATAATTCGCGCTTCACGATTTGGGTCTCGTAAATCCAGTACTCGGCCGGCACGAGCGCACCCAGTTGATAGACGAAGGCGCCGATATACAGAACGGAAAGAACCGAGAGCGAGAGGGCGATGATGCCCACATATTTACCTGCCGTGGAGAGTGTCATGTGTGTCAGAAGTTTTCGTAAATAAACCCACCTGGATGCGAGGTCATGGATGCGAGCAGCACCAGAAACAGGAGGACGCCAATAGACAGCCCTCTCATCATTGTCAGGGTGGCCTCTGGGCTCTGATGTTCCATGGTCTTCCATTCACGAGTATTGGGGAGTCGTAAGACGACAACCCCTGATATGACCAACCAGAAGGTGTGGAGAGCGGGCTCTGAAAAGAGCACATCGATCGGGTACACCGTCCATCGATCGAAAGAAAGGGCCATCCGCATTTCCTCAACAGTGAAGAGCTGCGCGAGCGAGTGGAATTGTGCTGCGGGCTTCTCGAGGTAATGAAGGACCCCTCGCAGTCCATCTGTCCAGAACCCGTTGAGACCGAGCAAGGATGCAGTGATCCGTGTGGCTGCCGGAATACTTTCTGCCCGAAACCAGACCCAGGCCATGGCGGTGGAGAGAAATGTCACAATCCATCCCATCGTGTGTGAACAATGCACACCGAGTCTGCGCCAGCCGTGGTTGATCATGAGGTACACACCGTGAAGGCCGCCCCAGATCACAAAGGTCCAATTGGCTCCGTGCCAGAGGCCACAGAGCACCATGGTAATCAGGATGTGAAGGTGTTGCCGCAAGAGGCCCTTCCGGTTGCCGCCCAAAGGAATGTACAGGTAGTCGCGAAGAAAGCGGGAAAGGGTCATATGCCAGCGCTGCCAAAAGTCGATGATATTGGTGGCTTGATAGGGTGAGTTGAAATTCTCAGGGAGTGTGAAGCCGAACATGCGGGCTATGCCGAGTGCCATATCCGTATAGCCGGAGAAATCAAAGTACAGTTGGAACGAATAGGCCAAGAGCCCGCCCCATGCTTCCACCATACCCAGTGCTTGGCCGGATGAGCCTGCAGCGAAGACAGGGTCGGCATAGCCGGCTAGGGTATCTGCCAGCACCACTTTCTTGCACAGCCCGATCGCGAACAGAGTGATCCCTTCGGCTAGGGCTAGTGTCGAGAGGGAGCGCATCGCGCTCGCGATCTGGGGGACAAACTCTCCATATCGAGTGATGGGGCCAGCCATGAGTTTCGGAGAGAAGGCGCAAAATACACAATATTCCAGAAACCGAAATGTGATGATCTGCCCACGTGAGACATCGACCAGATAGGCGATTTGCTGAAACGTGAGGAATGAGATGCCGAGTGGAAGGGGACCCGTGACAAATGGGGAAACCGTGTCTCCAGAAAGTTGCACGTTCTCCAGGAAAAACGTTGAGTACTTAAAATAGCCAAGTACCGAGAGATTCATGAGAACTCCCACAGTCAGGAGGACCGTGCGTATAGTCCCATGCCTGGGCGTGTATCGGTGGAGAGAGAGCCCAAGAAGGAAGTTTCCCACGATCGAGAGGAGAAGGAGTTCTGCATCGGAGAGTGTGCGCCAGCCGGCGAACCAGAGCGACATTCCAACCAGCCCAGCCAGTGCCACGCGACCCTGCCCGACTTTGGAAAGCAAGATATAGAGACTAAGGGTGAGGGGGAGAAAGACAGCAATGAAACCGATCGAATGTAGGGGCATAATTCAAGGGACACGCTGTTGGGACTATGATCTTCCTCTATCGAGACCAGTCGAGATGTGCACTCGATGATGAAACTCGACAGAATCTTGAGCAATCCAATGATTCCGCGACATACCCTAGGCATGCGCAGCATGGGGCACAGCTCCAACTTGGCCGGCTTGATACAGGCGAATTTTATGCCTGAGCCATTGCTAACACGTCGCGCCTGGGTCAATCAATGGTATTGAGCCTCGGGGACAGGATTGAGAGAGGAAAACCACCTGCGCGCTCAGGCTTGATCAATAAGTTTATGGCAGGAGGGCATGCTTTTGGACCGTCCTCATTCGATCGTCGATCCCGATACTGAGCGGTAGCGCACATTAAGCACGGACTCTAATCGCTCGCATGAACAGAGAGGGGAGCCCGGAGATTCGGGCCCTGTGCAAAGTGGTCGTCTGGCTTCACCGAAGCTACCAGCTGGTGGCGAACCAGAGGAGCGAGGCGATGACGCGAACACGACGGAATCACGGAGCCGCGTGTAAGGCCCAGTTGCTCCTAACCGCAGTCAAAGGCGACAAGACGCTGGCCGAATTGACCGAGCAATTTCGTGTGCATCCCACTCATATCACCGAATGGAAGCATCCGTTGCTGGCACGAGCGGCGGATGTCTTTGGTGAGGCCACGCCGACGGCGGACACGCCGGAGCTCAACACTCTCCAGGCCAAAATTGGCCAACTGGCGCTGGAGGATGATTGTTGAGACGGGGCGCTCATCAAGGCAGGAAGCTGAGCGCAACACGATGATCCACCAAAACCATGCCTTGCCCGTCGTTCGGCAATGTCAGATTCTCAGGGTGTCTCGCTCTTCGGCCTACTACCAGAGCAGACCGCACTGAGCGCTTGACGGCCAAACACCCGATGGAGTGTAGGTTGACCACCTGCCCGCAGGGCACACCGCCGCATAGGCAGAGCACGCGAGGCACCATTTAAGAATGGCCACGTTCTGTTCAACCAAGCGAGGCCCCCTCTCGCCGGACCTAGCATTTCACTAAATGGTTCGATGCTCTGACACTGAGGCCTCAACTGATGCAACGGCCTTGCCCCTGAATCAATTGATCATGCCTGATAGTTCCGCCGTCATCCGTCCATCTCAAAATACGTCATCTGTCTATTTCCATGCTGGTGCGTTTGGCCACCGTGCGGCGCTTTCATCTGAGGCTCTGGGGCATAATGCTCAGGTCTCGAATGGCTGTAACGGTCGATGTTGTCCTGATATACGCGAGTATGCGGACCTCGGTACATTCTGTGCGTATATATTAATAAGGGATGGTTCCGCAGTCTGGTTGGCATGGGTATTGATGATGCCACCCATCATCGAGGGAGCGCCCCGTATTCTTGACCCCTCGCAATCCGATGACTCGTCCAGACGCTGCGGCGAGTGAGGTAGAATGAGAGGAGATGGACCTGGAAACCTATCGCCGTACTAGCCGACTAACGACGATTCATAAAGGAGAGATCAATGATGTCGTTCCGACTTCTCAGAAAATGTGTTCCCTCTTGGTGGATCGCCGGCCTGGCACTCGCAATAAGTGCAGGGACTCCTGCGCTACTCACAGCCGCCTTGGTCACACCGGAAGAAATAAACAATGTGCGGGTTTACAAGCAAATGGCAAAGTCGACGGTGTTGATCGCCTCAGCATACTACAGCCAACATCACATCACCCAGGCGTCTGGGAGAGGCCTCGGATCAGGTGTGTTGATCGATGCGGAGGGTTCCATTGTGACCAATGCCCACGTTGTGGGAGGAGCCGCCAGTATCACTGTGACGTTACACGATGGGACTCGCCTTCCAGCACAGCTCATTGGCAGCGATCCGCAATCGGACGTCGCGCTGCTCCGTGTGACGCTCCCGAAAGGATCCTATAGCCCTGCAGATCTAGGGGATTCCGATAAACTGGAAATCGGCCAGAAAGTCCTAGCCATCGGACATCCCTTTGGATTGGGTTATGCTTTTTCAATAGGCATTGTAAGCGGATTCGGCAAACTTCTTGAGACCAAACAGGAAGTGTTTCAAGAGCGAGTGATTCAAACTACAGCTCCGTTCAATCCCGGGAATAGTGGCGGGCCACTGGTTGATTCCGAAGATCGTGTCGTCGGCATTAATTCATCCATTTTGCTGGGCGCGCAGAGTATCGGGTTCGCCATTCCAATCAATACCGTGAAGGCCATAGTGGCGGAATTGAAGGCGGATGGCAGAGTGATCAGGCCCCGGTTGGGAGTTAAAGGAAAATTTGTGACCGACGAAGTGAAAAACCTCATCGTGCTACCCTTGGTCAGCGGACTCCTGATCATTGATGTGGAGGATGGAAGTCCGGCCGAGGCGGCCGGGTTGCGCGCAGGGAATCTGGATGTGGTCATCCAGGGAGAGCCGTGGATCCTCGGCGGCGACATTATTGTCTCCGTGAATGGGGACGACGTGAAGAACAGCGAACAGTATGCCAAAGTGTTGCGTCAATTGAAGGTGGAACAAGCCGTCTCCCTGAAGGTCGTTAGGGATGGTGTATGGCAGACGAAGACGGTTCATTTGGGGGAACGTCCGACGCTCTCTGGCCCCGCGCAGCATCCCGCCTTACAGGTGCCTCCTGTCGTTCCACAGGGGCTGGGGCTCGTTCCGTTCTGAGGTAGTGATACGCCTCATCGGGAGCGCATGTGCAATGGGGGCCTTCGACATGGCCGTAAGATATGTCCGTTCTGGCTAAAGGATGAGTGAGTGGAGGCAATAGATGGAATGGTGTGCGTGATAGTTTGCAATCTGACCTTGGAGCGATTGGCGTCATGAGTTTTGACTTACCGGACGAATCCTCCGGATTATATCGCTATGTGAGAAGATTGGACCGCCGTGTCTCCAAAGTGCGTCATAAGGCAGCATTTCATCTATCAGGCTTGGGGTTTAAATGGCTGTGGCTGATATTTTTTTTCGTCATTCCGACGCTCGTCATAGTGACGCTGCTCATCCAACGTGCACATACGCGGTACATCTTGCTGCCTGGGCCGCCAGGAAGCACCACCGCCCACCTCGCGCCGCGCCTTCAACATATTCTTAACGAGCCCGCGCAGATCGAGCGATTGCTCCACCTCTAAGTCCAGCGCACCGACGGTGCCCAGTGGAGTACTGCTGCGTGACGCTGGGCCTGGTCGAACGTCGAGTCTGTCGGAGCCTGGGGCAGCCCCGCTCGACGCAACGTTCTGAGCGAGCGGCACCCAATGATGAGGCTCCGTGGACTGCTGCCATCATCAAGCTGGCCAGTCAGTAAGGCCGTTATGGGTATAGCCAGGTTGCGGCATGAGGGCTGGCGAGTCAATCACAAGCGGGTGGACCGCCTCTGGCGGCGCGAAGGCCTAACGGTGCCAACGAAGCAACTGCCGCGTCGATGGCTCTGGCTGACCGATGGCGCGTGTTTCCGATTGCGAGCGGAGCATCTAAGCATCGATGGATTGAGGCCTGTGCGCGAGCAGGCGTGCAGGATCTGCATTTCCATGACCTGCTCCACACAGCAGTCATCGGCTCGGCGAGGCGGGTGTCGAGTATGCAACCACGGAAAAACTGCTCGGCCATCGGCTGGCCGGCATGGGCGACCAGTACATGCACAACTGGAAACCGAAGCTCCGCGCAGCGGTGGAGACTCTGGAAGAACTGGTCGTGATGCGTTTCCGAGAAGCGGCGAAGGACGAACGCGTGGGCGACGTGGGCAGTTATGGGCAGTTGGTGGACAGTTACAAAAACGAACAGCTGCCTAAGTGGTGGATTACGTGGTGCCGAGGGACAGAATCGAACTGTCGACACCAGCCTTTTCAGGGCTGTGCTCTACCAACTGAGCTACCTCGGCATTTCGGTAGGAAGCGTGGAGGGGTTCCTGTCTACAGGATCACCGAGGAAAAATCAACTCTCGATGTTCGGTGTGGCGGAGAGGGCGGGATTTGAACCCGCGACAGGCTTTTGACCTGTGCCGGTTTAGCAAACCGGTGCCTTCGGCCACTCGGCCACCTCTCCGCAAG
>JACOEF010000838.1 GCA_024998705.1 Nitrospira sp. | reverse complement strand
GGAAGAAGTGCTGCCGCTCCGGTATACCGCCTATACACCGTGCTTCAGACGGGAAGCAGGATCCTACGGCAAAGACACACGGGGCCTCATTCGTCTCCATCAATTTAATAAGGTGGAACTGGTCGCCTTCGCGACACCTGAGCAATCCTATGACGAGCTGGAACGATTAACTTCGCACGCTGAAGCCATTCTCCAGGGGTTGGGATTGCACTATCGAGTGATCACCCTGTGCCAAGGCGACATGGGATTTTCTGCAGCAAAGACCTATGACATTGAGGTATGGTTACCCTCCCAACAAACCTTTCGTGAGATTTCGTCCTGCAGCAATTTCGAAGCGTTCCAAGCGCGGCGGGCAAACATTCGTTGCAGGGCAAAGGCGGGAAAGAAAGAGAACAAGCCTGAATTCGTGCACACACTGAACGGATCCGGACTGGCGGTGGGCAGGACCCTCGTCGCCATTCTTGAAAATTATCAGCAACCAGATGGGACGGTGGCCGTCCCGACCGTCCTACAGCCCTACATGGGCGGAATTCGGACAATCGAACGATCCTGACGCCGAGTGTTTCCGGCCTGGTGTGGAGGGGTGACGGAGTGGCCGAACGTGCCGGTCTTGAAAACCGGAGATGGGGTAACCTATCCGCGAGTTCAAATCTCGCCCCCTCCGC
>JACOEF010000480.1 GCA_024998705.1 Nitrospira sp. | reverse complement strand
GGCCTTCGTCGTAAAGAAGGGCTGGAACGCTCGCTCCACATCTTCCTGCGGCATCCCGCATCCAGAATCCCCCACCACCAACATGACCACCGTCCCGAGGTCGGACCGACCGGTGCAGGTTGCACGGTCCCGCTCATCCGCAGAGGCCTGCCGGAGGGTCACCGTCACCGTCACCCGCCCGCCTGCTCCGGTAGCGGCTAGGGCGTTGGTCAGAAGATTCACTAAGACCTGGTGAATCTTCTCTGCATCGGCCCACACCAGCAGGGCCGGTGTCACCGCTGCCTGCAGTACCACGTCTTTGGCGTGGTATCCCGGCTCCATTAACGCGACAACCGGCTCGATCAGGCGCTCGGCGGGATACCAGGTCGGTTCAGGCTTCCGTTGCCGCGTCGACGATAAGAGATCTTGAATGATCCGCACCACACGATTCAACTGTTCATCGATGATCCCGATGCGTTTCTGCATCGCAGGGGTCACACCAGGCTCCCCAGCCAAGGCTTCCACATGCCAGGCAATCGAATGTAACGGAGTTCCGACCTCGTGCGCCACCGACGCCACCAATTGCCCCACAGCCGCCAATCGCTCGGATCGTGCCAGCTTGTCTTTGATCTCGACCAGCTGAGTATTCGCCCGCAGCAGATGCTCGGTTTGCGTGGCTAAGGCGGCTCTGGCGGCTTCTTCGCGAGCTTTGCGCTCCTCCCAGGTCACCCCGATCGAAGCCACTCCGGCCAGGACACAGACCACCATGATACGATTAAACACGACGCCCGTGAATCGGTCCTTTTTCTTGCCCGGCTGGAAGAGACCGACAACCGTGACCAGGACACACAAGGCGAGCGTCAAGACCATGAGCCATCGATTCCGGAGCGTAGCCACCAACAAAATCGGCAACACAAACCCGAATGCACCCACCACATTCAGTGGGAACATCCATTCCATCACCGTGATGATGAGGAATAACAGTGCAGCGATGGCGAGGACGACCGGACTCCGGCTCTTCATGGCAATGTCGTGCCGCGCACGAAAGACCGTTCAGAGGGTTGCGGCCGAAGGGCGAAGAGGACGCACGGCAGCGGCGAGTGATTGTACGCGTTCATCCCGTTGGAGCTCCTCCAGAGACAGCGACAGTTTGCGCGACCAGTTCGGATAGGCATCCACGGTTCCCGGCAGGTTCATTTGTGTCACTTCGCCGATGACATCGTCAAGATTGGCCATGACGACCCAGGCCGGCGACGAGGCCAGATAGACATGAATCGCTCGGCACAAGGCGGGCGTCATCATCGGAACCGCATCGGGTTGATCACTCACGCCAGCGGGCAACAATCCGGCCCCGCCCAGGGCACGTAGGATATGTCCCCTGTCGCGCGTCCGCTCGTTCAACGCCTGCTGCATGGCCTGTTCGTTCGCATACATCCCCAACCTCGCCCGCAATCGAATGTCTTCCCCCACCCAATACCCGGTCAGGGTAGGGAGGTCATGGGTGGTGACGACCGCGAGGGATTGATCGGGATAGGCTGAGGGAGACTTGCACGCCCCATCCCCCTCGCGCTCGAAATAAAACACCCGATAGGAAAGGATCTTGTAGCGCGCCAGCTGCTCCCGCACATAGTCGGGCACCGTCCCCAAGTCCTCTCCGATCACCAAGGTCTGGGCGCGCAGACTTTCCAGCGCGAGAATCCGCAGCAGGTCCTCCGCCGGATACTGCACATAGGCCCCCGCCGCTGCGCTCATCCCGCGGGGGACCCAGAACAGACGGAACAGCGCCATGACATGGTCGATACGGATTGCGCCGCCCTGCTGGAGCGTTTTCCGAAGCAGCTCAATGAACGAGCGATACCCCGTGGACTTAAGACGCAACGGATGAAACGGAGCGAACCCCCAATTCTGTCCTTGCGGAGCGAAGGCGTCCGGTGGAGCGCCGCAGTCCGCACCCAGCGCGAGCACATCCTGCAGCATCCACGCCTCCGCCCCATTGCGATCGCTCCCTAAGGCCAGGTCGGGGTACAACCCGACCGTCATCTGCACTTGAGACGCGCGGGCCTTAGCCGCTCGCAACTGATCCGCCGCCACCCACTGCACATACTGAAAAAACCGGACCCGCTTGCGGTGCCGTCTCGAAAACTCACGCAAGGCCGGCGCGCCGGGACTGCGATATTGCGGCGGCCATTCAGGCCAAAGCGCGGGCGACAGTTCGATCACACGTCGCTCCTCTTCCAGCACCTGGAACAACGCAAACCACTCCAACGATTCGCCCTCGTCACGAATAAATTGTTGCAGCAACGATCCGCGAGGAGTAGTCGGCTCCAGCGACGGTTCAGTCCCCGAATAGTTATCCTGCAAGAACTGCCGATATGCCAGATCCAACATCGTACGCTTCGCCTTGACCACGGATTCGGAATCCACCAGGTCGGCGGTGCGAGCCTGCTCCAATCCCTTCTGAAATTCTGCGCTGTTCCACAGCTGTTGCGCATCAGCCGAGGCGTGATACTCAGGCAGTTGATCAAGGTCGATATAGAGCTCGTTCAAAAAGAACCGGCTGGTCGGGGAATAGGGACTGAGGTGATGGGGACGCGAATTCTTCAGCGCATGCAGCGGATTCAATCCGATAATGCCGGCACCTAACTCCTTGCCCGCCCATTCAACCAACCGGGACAAATCCGTAAAGTCACCCACACCCCAATTAGTTTCAGACCGAAGCGAATAGAGCTGCACCGCCAAGCCCCACATACGACCACCCCGGGCCATTTCCCCCGGCACAAAACAGTGCGGCGGGGCCACGACGACGCGGAGCGCCCCCTTGGTCATTGCCTTGCTGCCGGTAGTCGCGACTGCCACGTCGTAGTAGCCGAGCGGCAGGTCCGAAACTAACGGCAACTCGAAGCGCACGATACGCCGCCCGGCCAACGACCGGATCTCCTGTGGAGCGAGGCCCGGGCCGGAAGCCTCGCGATGCACGTTCGCCCCGTTCTCATCGGTGATCGTCCAGGCCACGGAGACATCCTGCTCCTCCCCCTCCTCCAGCATAGGACGAAACGCCCACTGCGTGGGGCCATATCCTTGTTGGAGAATGAGAATCGGGTCACAAGGCTGTTGCCACGGCAATTCGTCCCAGACCAGCAGTTCGGTCGTGAGCAACTCGCGGGTCGCAACCTGAAAACCCATGGCAGACAGGATGGCTCGACGCGTGTCGTCGCTGGTGACATGCAGCGTGCCGGCAATGTCGTGATATTCGGGTGAAATACCGGCCCGTGAGGCGAGAAGGCGCAGGAGATCTTGCTCAGTACCATCGTACATAGTGTCGTGCCAGAGTGTGAGTGAAGACCTGCATCAAGTCAAGGCATCCAATGTTTTTCCTCACGGTTGCTTCGCGACATCCTTCGCACGACCACGGCCCTGCGCATCGCACCGGCACAAACCCGTTCATAGGCGGCTGTCCAGAGCGATCAGCGATGGACGTTGAGGCACCATGTCCTCCCTCGACCTCATTGATGCCACGCCTGATGCGTGGTAGCATAATCTAGCGCTGAGACTCGCGTCTTGCGTATATGCACTCTGTGGAACCAGCCACGAAAAGGGAGGTGGGTTGTATGACCCCGCAGCGATCGCTTTCAGGAAGCGGTACCTTGCTCGCGCTCGTTCTGCCCTGTGTCGTACTTGGCACATCGGCCCAGGCTGAGTCTGAGCAGGCACGGGTAGATGTCAGCGGGGACTATCGGTATGCCTACCACGAGCCGGAAACAGTGGAGGAAGCGAAGCAGCATGCCTGCACCGAAGCGCTGTATCAGGCCGTCAGCAACACAGCCGCGGTGCGAGAGCAGACAGGTTCAATCGTAGACTCGAAGCTCTTCCGCAATGTGGTCCACACGCTCGCCTCGAAACATGTCTCCGATCACCACATCCTGCACCAAAGCGAAAAGGGACACACGGTTTACTGCAAAATAAAGGCCGTCTTCCACGCCGATGAGGTGGAGCGAGTCCTGATCGCCCAGACGACGGGAGGGGCAGAGCCAGGCCTGGATCAGAATCGTGCGCTGAAGATTGTCAGCGCGCGCGAAGATGCCGACGGCACGCTCGTCATCGTGTACCAAGCACTCAAGCGTCTCGATTGGCTCGGGACCGCCTACCAGGGCGGCCTTCGCGAATCAGCCGATGTGATGGTGGACTTCTACGACGACCAAGGCCTGCTGGTTCGGAGCAGCCGTCACCCGGCAAGAAAAACCGTAGCGGGCGACGATGTGATGAATCCCGGTGAGGTAGGCACACTCAGGATCGCCAAACCGGGCAATGCAAAAACCTACCGTGTCTGGGTGGTAAAGTAGTCCGACGCGTGGCCGGAGCCAGCGCCGGAAAATCTCCGCCGCTGGCTCCTTCTCGTCACACGTCAAGTCGCTCGCTGGCCGGGCGTTACCGATCAGCGGCGAGCGGCGGCATATTAATACCGACCCGCTCCAACCCCATGATGACCGTCAAGGCCGAGGGTGAGTGCTGCACGATTTCCTTCTGTACCTCGATGCGACGCAGATCGACAAATTCCGGCGCCGTCAGTCCCAGCGATTCACGATACGCACGATCCGCGATGCCTCGCTGCTTCTCGGCTTTTTCACGTGCTTCTTCCGCCTTCTGAAACTCAACCATCGTAATCTTTCGCTGCTCCTGCACAATCGTTTGCGTCGTCTGCTCGACCACACCCTTCGGCGGCAGAATACTGCCGACAACGACTCGATTCAACCTGATCGGCATGTTTTGCTTCTCGATCAGCTTGGTCTGCACTTCACGCGCAATGGCGTCCTGCAGCTTTGTCCGGGTCGTCGGATCGGTCG
>JACOEF010000837.1 GCA_024998705.1 Nitrospira sp. | reverse complement strand
TTTAAAAGTGAACGACATTGCGCACTCCTTCTCGAGAGATCATTCTTCACTGAAGAGGCCGCATTATAGGGGCCGGACCCGAGGCTGTCAATCAATCTGCACACGCCCAATCACCGATGCAGGGGGACACGAGAGGAGCTTCAGGCCAGCACCATATAGCAATTCCTGGATGTACGGAGAATGCGTACAGGGATTCGCTTGAGGCACTCTTGCCCCTACATGACAAACCTGCCACAGAAATATCCCCGGACCGAACTGGTCACAATTGGCCTAACCAATTGTTCTCAAAAGATAATCACCTCGAGACAGAACAATTCTATTCCTGGCATCCAGATTGCGTTACGAGAGTTCGGAGCGGTGGGCACATGGTAGGTCCACGAGGGGTCCAGGTAGATCGCGCCTGAGACTGCCCCGACAAAGATGAGATGGGCTCGGGCTACACGGCAATCCATGCTCCGCGTGCAACAAGTGCAAAAACGAGAAGAGCTCGCGAGAACAACAGCCTCCAAGATAGAATGATCCGATGAGACCATCGAACCACACGCACCGCACCTTCTGCTGCCTAGTCCTTACCGGACTCCTGGCAATGAGCTTGGGCGGGTGCGTCGAAACAGTCCCCGATGAATTGGTGGAGGCCCTCGAGAGCATCGACCGGGACCTCGTCACCCTGCGGGCGTCCAACATCACCCCGGAAGCGTATTCAAAATTCTCCCGCCAATGGCTCTCCTTGCGAACCCGTATTCAATCCGAGGAAAATATCGTTCGGTGGCCTTGGGAAGAAAATGGGGTGGAGAGCGACCTGGAAAGCCTGCAGATCGAAGGGTCACGGCTCGTGACCGTCGTGAACACACGCCTCCAAGAGCAACGCACCGACGCCGAAACCAAATTGGCCAAGGTGGAACAACGCCTCCGCCTCTTGAACACACGCGTGGGGGATATCGGCAGCCGTGTGGTACTCGGCGAATATCCGGTCGAAACCGAACTGCTTGTACGACAAGCCCGCCTGTTCATTGAACAGGGACAGTTCGCGCATGCCATCCAAGCCTCAGATCTCGCCGGGAAGAGACTGCTCACACAAACCGCTCTGCTCACCAACGAATTGGGACGGTACGCCGATGGCGACCTCATCGCGGCTTGGCGAGAATCTGCCCAACGAACCATCGAGTGGTCCCGCAACCATCGCGCACAAGCCATCGTGATCAGCAAGGCCGATCGAGTCCTGTCCTTGTATAAGAACGGCCGGAAAATACTGACCTACCCGATCCGCTTAGGATCGAAAGGCATCCGGGCGAAACAGCACTACGCCGACGGCGCGACACCCGAAGGCGAATATCGCATCCAACGCAAACGCGGCTCGGGGCAAACG
>JACOEF010000836.1 GCA_024998705.1 Nitrospira sp. | reverse complement strand
CTTCGTCCAGAAACATGATGATCCGCTTGCCGGATACGCGGGTCCCCTTCTGCCAAGCCACCGGCTCACCCGTGAGAATGATTTTCTTTTGATCTTCGTAGTAGACGGCCTTCTCGCACGTTGCCCGGCCATCGTCCTTCTGAATTCTCACTCGGCCCGTCGCTTCAACCATTCGTATACTCCGCTCCGAGACCGCAGGCGCGGCATCCTGCTCCGGAGATTCTATCGTCTTCGCACTCGGATTTGACTTGGACTTGGATGCGCCGGCCGCAGGCTTGCTGTCTGCGCCGGTACGGTTGGGATGAAACGACACCACCATATGATCTGAATGCACCACCAGTAGCCCGCGGGTCAAGACAACCGCGCCCTCAAAAATCGCGGTATTTTCTTGATTGCTGACCGTCATGGTTCGAGACGTGATAGTCGTCGACGCCGAATTCGCCGAAGACTCTTTCCTTGCAACCGGATCTGCTCCATGTACCACTGCACTACTGAGTAGCGCTCCGGCACTAGGAAGCAGGCACCACATCCACACGCACATCGTCCAAGACCTGAAACTCTTCTTTGTCCATCTTGCCGAGCAACCCTTTGCCGGTGACTTGCAACCCATGTCCGTGAATCGTGACCTCGTCTGGAGTTTGAATTTCATGCCGCGCATCAGTCCATACAAGATTATTTGTCTGAATGGTATAGCCACTTTGCGTCTCAACCACAATCGGCGTGGTCCTGTTGGAAAGTTGAAAGTTCTTCGTCTGTGTATCCAGCGTGCCCTCATCACCGGACAGTGTCAGTTCCTGTCCCTGCGCCCCATACATGGTGATGTGCACCTTATTTAAGATTGCTCGGCTGTCCTTTTCGAACAGGCGTGCCTGTTCCGCCTGCACTTTCCACTGCACAAGATCGCCTTTCGTCTGGGTGAAGGTGAAGTCCTGAATACGGGCATCGGCCGATTCAGTGCCCACGGGCACGACTGAACGCGACGAGGAACTAGGATTGGAACGGGTGATGAGTAAGTACCCAAGAAATGCAGCAAGCACCACACTAAGGGTGAGAAGACTTCGACGAATCCAACGTTCCCACATGGCGAAAAGCCCCTAATTTGAAGAGCTTCCCCGGTCGTGGCCGGTGGCATGATAGTAGCATTCCACCATGACCAAGTAAACCTGCAGCCTGCGTATAGCTTGAGAACATCTGCGGAAGGAGCGATGCAGAGGAAGGCAGGGAAGGAACGAGGCCACGACGACCATGAAGTCGTCGTGGCCTTGGATATTTAGCCTTCTGCTGAGGCAGACGCTTTTTCAGTCGTCTCTTTTTTTTCTGCAGCCGTAACGTCCGTTGATGGCACGGCCTTCGGCTTCTCCGGTCTCGTCACCAATTCGATGGCGACCATTTCTGCGGCATCACCAATCCGGCGACGGGTGCGGATGATGCGCGTGTAGCCTCCGGGACGTTCACGGAAACGTGACGCGACATCGCTGAACAGCTTTGCCACCACGGCCTTGCTGCGCAGGAAGCTCAGCGCACGACGACGGGCAGGCAGGTCGCCCTCTTTTCCAAGGCTGATCATACGATCGGTAAAACCACGAATTTCCTTGGCCTTGGCTTCCGTCGTTTCGATGCGCTCATGTTCCAGCAATGAAGTCACGAGACTCCGAAACAGCGCCCATCGGTGTTTAGTTTGGCGTCCGAGCTGTCGACCCTTCTTTTTGTGGCGCACGGTAGTCCTGTTCCTTTCTTACTCTGAACGTACGCCCGCGTCGCCTGACGGCAAGGCGTCGACT
>JACOEF010000569.1 GCA_024998705.1 Nitrospira sp. | reverse complement strand
GCATCTCGACGGCGGCAAGCCAATCGGAGCAACACTGCTGCCGGTAGGGCAGCGGTCCCAACACGGGAACACCGGCTCGCTCCCGCAACAGCGCAACCGTAGAGGCACACTGCGCCTGCTGTACAGAGGTCGTGGACGGAACGGTCTCGTTCAACACAACAGCCAGGACTGCCAGCCCACGGTGCCGAAGGCCTTCCAACGTCAGCAACGCATGATTGATCCCGCCTAGCCCGGTCCGCCCCACAAGCACGACCGGCAAGCCGATCCGGCCGATCAAGTCACGCAGATCCCAATCCTTCCCCATCGGCACGAGCAGACCGCCGGCTCCTTCAACCACAACGCAGGCGTAACGGGCCGCAAGTCGTTCGTACCCTCGCACGATCTCCTGCATCTCGATCACGACGCCTTGCGCGGATGCAGCGGCGAGGGGGGCGAGCGGGGCGGGGAATCGATAGGGAGAGACCAGATCAAGCCCATCATCTACTCCTGCCCCCGCCATGAGTCGCCCCGCGTCGCTCTCACTCAGTTGCTCGGGAAACACCCCGGTTTCGACCGGCTTCATCACGCCGACGGAGCAACCCACCTGCGCCAGTCTCCGGACTAACGCAACAGAAACGAGGGTCTTTCCGACGCCCGTATCCGTGCCGGTGACAAATACCCCGTTACCCATTCTCTGTTCTTCCCATTCACCACCCGTGAAACAAGCTGTTTCGTGCTGTGAGATCGACGACTCAATTTGCTAACAGGATGCTCAACACGGCCTCAAGCAAGGCCGCAGAGAGTGCGACGACTGAGGCGTATCTTTGCGATACGTCGCAAGGAGACGTGCGACCGAGCATGACGCTGGCGGGCGTTTTCAACATCCTGTCACAGAATGCGACTGTCCAGGTTCCACACTTGCCCCGACATATCGGAGAGCTGCGCCAGGTGGCAAATCGTCCGGCTCACATCAGCCAGGTTCGAAACACGCCCCAGCACATGGTCGCCGAGCCGTTCCCCGGCGGGAAAGGAGCCACCGGCCATACCCGTTTGTTGCCAGCCTGGACAGACCAGATTCACACGAATGTTGTACGACCCCCATTCCCGCGCGGCGGTCTTCTCCAGCCCGACCAGTCCGGCCTTCGACGCCGCGTAGGCGGTTTGGCCATTCGTTCCCTGAAAACCAGCGTAAGACCCGATCACGACGATGGATCCGCCGCCCTGTGACCTCATGCCTTGC
>JACOEF010000835.1 GCA_024998705.1 Nitrospira sp. | reverse complement strand
CTCAAAAATGTCCTAAATAATAAGCTGATGAGGAACACCTTATAGCATAGGGATTAAAAAGGAAGCAAGAACGTTCTTGGCTGCTAATTCAGGCCTCGCGGCCAGGGCTGGATGCGTCGCGCCGCCGACAAGGCCGTTGCTTCAGGTGGCAGCCGGCGAGCTTCGACCTGCAATTGAATACGCGTCACCACCTCATCGTACGGCATTGTATCGATGGGCTCGCCGCCGAAGAAAACTCACATTCTCCGCCGTGATTTGATGAGCCCGCCATGGCTCCTTCACGCACGCCCAAAGATTCGATTGCAGGAAACGCCCTCTTCAATGTTTGCACAGCCGCTTTCGCGCGCTGAAGATCCCCGCCCTCGCCGAACGATGCCAAATTAAGCGCCAGTACCCCATTGAAATTCAGCCAATTCCGGAGTTCCGAGCAGAGCTCTCCCTGGTCACATGAAATGCCATGAGATGTCGAGCAAACGTATCGACCCGGATGACGTCGTATGTCACCTTCGTATCGCGTAGAAACACACGGGTAGCTTTGACAAGACAGGATGGTTAGCGAAGGAAGTGATGCTCAATATACTTCTCGACCATCCGGACAACGGCCCGGTCGAACTCCACGATATCCAATTCAAGCTCGGGCCAGCCCTGTGCCAGCCATTGCCACACCGGCATGACGCCGCTCAACCCAAACGCCGGGTGCGCCAACAAGACGCAGGTCGCAAGGCTGAGGCCTCACCGCGGGTCCTCAATGAGCGGAGCACCATTGAAGATCGCGGCCTGGCCCCATCCAGGACATCAGCACCGTCCAGACCACGAAACCGAGCAGGAACCACGGAAGCACCGCCGCAACTCGATACCGATCCGGTGCCCAGCCACCCACAGCGTACCCCGAACTCATGGCTGCCAGGATGATTCCAATCAATACCCCCAGAGAAACAGAGAATTTCCGAACACCGGGGCCTGCAAGTGGCTTCCAAGAATTTCCAGCGCCATGACAATGGCGCCGGCACGAGTGCCGCGATGAGCAAAAGAGGCGTGCAGTGAAGGAGGCAGTGGATCCCTAGCCGTCATCAACAAGGAACCAGAGGGCAGCGTGAAACAAACCAGCGATGTTTATTACGGCGGCGCACCCTCATTCATTACATCGTTCCCCAATTCTTGAAGTAGCGCAGCAGATCACGCACCGAAATCATGCCCACCGCCCGCCCCTCTTCCGTAATCACGAGGTGCCGGATTCCCCGCTCAGCCATCACATCACTCGCCTCGTGCGCGGACTGGGCGATATCGATGGTCATCAGGGGTGTACTCATCACCGAACGGGCCCTGACCTGCTCAGCGGCTGCCCCGCTGGCCATGCCCTTACGAACAAGGTCGGCCTCACTCACGATGCCCAGATAGTCGCCATGATCAGCGACGAGCATCGCCCCGACACGGGCATCACGCAGCTGCCGGGCGACGGCCAAAAGCGTGTCGTCGGGATGCACGGTCCTGGTGATGGGACGCATCATCATCGCTAGTGGTCGTTGAACGGACCCGCCCGAACCTGCCATATGCCAGCCACTCCTTCAAAGAGGGCCGAATTCTACTGGAAGTGCGCAGCAATCTGCAATTCGCCCCCGCCCCGCCCACTGGTAAAAACCTGCGATATGATTGCTCACTTTCGTACGCGTTGCTATACTACCGACTCTACACAGATACTCACCCAGAGTTTCCACGGCTTACCTTCAGGAGGAGATGCTTCCATGCATATCAGCGTGATTGGAACGGGTTATGTCGGCCTAGTCACCGGTGCCTGCTTCGCGGAATTCGGCGTGAACGTCACGTGTATGGACACCGATGCACGCCGCATCGCCAGACTTGAGAAGGGAGAAGTACCCTTTTTTGAACCGGGAATCACCGAACTCGTTGCCAAAGGCAT
>JACOEF010000834.1 GCA_024998705.1 Nitrospira sp. | reverse complement strand
TCATGCTTGGCCTAGTTGGAATCGTGTGAACCGACGGATGTTCATGTTCTCGCCGATTTTGGCGATTTGTTGCGCCAGCAGATCCTTGATCACAACGGAGGGATCCTTGATGAAGGCCTGTTCAAGCAAGCAATTCTCTTGGTAGAACTTTTCGAGCTTGCCTTCGATGATTTTGGGCCAGGCGGCCGGCGGCTTGCCCAATTCCTTGGCTTGCTCTTCGTAGATGCTGCGCTCTTTCGCGACGACATCGGCAGCAATCTCTTCCCGTCGGACATAGGATGGACTGGCGGCCGCTACTTGCAGCGCCAGATCGTTCACGAAGGCTTTGAACTGCTCATTTCGCGCGACGAAGTCCGTTTCGCAATTAACTTCGATGAGCACGCCGATCTTTCCACCGGCATGGATATAGGCATGGATCAAGCCCTGGTTGGTCTCACGACCAGCCTTTTTCTGGGCTGCGGCCAATCCCTTCTGCCGGAGATAATCGATGGCTTTGTCGATGCTGTTTCCGTTCTCGGTCAGGGCCTTCTGGCAATCCAGAATGCCGGCCCCGGTTTTTTCACGCAACTCTTTGACGAGCTCACTCAAACTTGCCATGGGTTCCTCAGTTGGTCGAATAGAACAATGCCATCCTGCGCGACGCGGCCGTTAGGAAGCGGACGCACCGGCCAGACTTGCCGTCGGTTTGGCGCCGCCACCGGCTGGGGCCGATGCAAATTCTTTCTCTTCTTGCTGGGCCCGGAGGTGGGCGCCTTCGAGGCACGCGTCTGCGATCCGGGAAATAATCAGCTTGATGGAACGAATGGCGTCATCATTGCCAGGGATGGGGTACTGAATGTGATCGGGATCGCAGTTTGAATCGACGATGGCAATGACCGGAATTTCCAACCGGCTGGCCTCGAGGATTGCAATGTGCTCAATACGAGTATCCAAAATGAACACGGCGCCGGGCAAGGCGCGCATGTTGCGGATGCCCGACAGGTTCTTCTGCAGTTTGACGACTTCCTTCTGCATCTGCCCGAGCTCTTTCTTCGTGTGACCCTGGTGCGTCGGATCAGCGAGCGTCGTCTCCATTTTCTTCATTTTGTCGATGCTGCGACGGATGGTCTGGAAGTTGGTCAACATGCCACCCAACCACCGCTGGTTGATGTAGAATTGATTGGCCCGCTTGGCCTCTTCCTCTAGAATTTCCGCCGCTTGGCGCTTGGTTCCGACGAACAAGACGGAGTCACCGGCCGCCACGGTGTCGCGCGCGAAGGCATAGGCCTGCTCCATACGTTCGACGGTCTGCTGAAGGTCGATAATGTAGACGCCGTTTCGTTCCCCGAACAAAAACCGCTTCATCTTGGGGTTCCAACGATTCGTCTGGTGTCCGAAATGGACACCGGCTTCCAGTAATTCCTTAATCGCAACTACTC
>JACOEF010000833.1 GCA_024998705.1 Nitrospira sp. | reverse complement strand
TCGGGTTAGAGAAGGCGGCATTCATGCACGTGTCCGATCTCTCGATGGATGTCGAGCCTGGGGATACCCTCGTAGACGGGGACGACGACGACAACAAGGATTCGGAAGTTCCCAAGCCCACGCGGCAAAGTTCGAAACCGATTGAGGAGTTGCTGTCCGAAGGACAGGAAGTGATGGTGCAGATTTCCAAGGGGCCCATCGGCACCAAGGGATCGCGCGTCACAACCTATGTCTCTTTGCCGGGCCGGTATCTGGTGTTCATGCCGACGGTTGAGCATATCGGCGTCTCCCGCCGTATTCCTCGTGATGAGGAGCGCGCGCGGTTGAAGGAAATCATGAAGCGGGCACGGCGCCCGGGGTTCGGCTACATCGTGCGAACAGTCAGTGAAGGGGTGAAGGAAGAGGAGTTGCGCTCTGACGTCGAGTTTTTACATGTCTTATGGCAGGACGTGTTGACGAAGCGTGATCAGCAGCCCGCCCCAAGCCTTTTACACAGCGACTTGAGTTTGAGCTTCCGTGTCGTGCGGGATTTGTTCGGCCGCCGGGTCGATCGATTGTTGATCGATTCCCGTGAGGAGTACAACGCAATCAAGGGGTTCGTGCAACGGTTTTCGCCGGAGCAAACCTCGCGCATTCATTTCTATGACAAAGAGGAAAGCCTGTTCGACTATTTGGGGGTGGAGCAGGAAATCGCCCGGGCGATGAGCCGTAAGGTCTGGCTGAAGTCCGGAGGGTATCTGGTCATCGACCACACCGAGGCCATGACGGTGATCGACGTCAATACCGGCCGCTTTGTCGGCAAGCGCGATCAGGAAGAAACCATCCTCAGAAACAACCTGGAAGCGGCGCGCGAAATTGCCTATCAGGTGAAGTTGCGGGGAATCGGCGGCATCATCATCGTCGATTTTATCGACATGGAGCGGGAGAAAAATCGCGACAAGGTCTACCATGCGTTGGTGGATGCCATGTCGTCGGATAAAGCGCGCACCAGAATTTCCAGAGTATCCGATCTCGGGCTGATCGAAATTTCTCGTGAACGTGTGCGAGAGGACCTGCTGCGTTCGTTATCGGAGCCCTGCCACTATTGCGATGGGCGCGGCTACACCAAGTCGCCGATGTCGGTGGCCTACGAAATTTCCGCGAAGTGCGGCGGCTCGGCCACGAAATCGAGCAGCAACGCGTGGTCGTCGGTGCACATCCTGCCGTTGCGCTGCTCTTGCAGGAACAGGAGCAACCGGGAGTC
>JACOEF010000568.1 GCA_024998705.1 Nitrospira sp. | reverse complement strand
CCTCCCCTGCCGCAATGCGACCGATGACATCGCTTGGCAGAACCTGAATCTTTCCCACACTACTCGCGAGGTCCATGGGAGGAAACGCCCCCTGAGGTTCGAACCGAGGATGAGCGGATGGGGAGAGGACCGTGCAGCAGGCCCAGGGTCATCGAATTTCGGCCATCTTCGCTTTGGCCAGCTTGGCTTCATCCGACGTTGAATATTCCTCGATGACCCGCTTCAGATATTTCCTCGACTTCGCAGTATCACCGGTTTCCGCCGCCGATAAGCCGAGCTTAAAGAGCGCCGCCGGCACCTTTTCATTGCCCGCGTATTCGTTCACGACGTGCTCGAACGACTGCATCGCCCGAATATAATCCTTCTGACCGTAATACGATTCACCGAGCCAATAGTGGGCGTTCGGCGTCAGCGAGGTCGACGGAAAATCCTTGATGAAGCGCTAGAACCCACCGACCGCCAGATCGAACTTGCCGTTGAGGTAGTCGTTATACGCTAAGTTGAAGGCCGAGGTGGGCGTAATCGACGGCACTCCCGGTATCAGAGTCGGAGGGTCAGCAGGCCCAGACGGCTTCGAGATGCGCGCCTGACGGTTGGCTTCGGCGAGCGCGAGATCTGACCGGATCGAAGCGGCTTGGACAAGTTGAGTTTCCTCGATCTTGGCCAAACGCCCCTCGAGCTTCTGAAGTCGGGCCAGCGCATCGTCGAGCCGCAACTTCCCGCCTTCCGGCTCCCGAACCCGTTCAAGCGACTCCAGTCTCCGCTGCATCGCCTCGAATCGCTTTTGTTCTTGATCTTGCGTCCGGGCCATAATCGACATCTAATCCCGGACCTCCAAGAAATCAGCATGCTTCGCGCAACCTGCCAAGATCAGTCCGCAGATCAACCCGGCCCCCACCTGCAACACCGCCACGAATCGGAGCTTCATCGTTAGTGCAACTCCTTTAGTTGATTCAGTTTATCCATCGCCTTATTGGCTGCCGGAGATCTCGGATACAGGTCGATGACCTGCTTCAATGCCGAGGCCGCTTTCTTCCGGTCTTTGAGCACCAGATAGGCGTACCCCTTCTTCAGCAATGCGGCCGGCACCTTTTCGCTGGCAGGATGGTTCAATTGCACCTGATCATACGCATCGATGGCGCGTGAAAAATCCTTCTTCCCGTAGTAGGACTCACCCAGCCAAAACCGGGCATTCGGGGCCAGATCCGAGTGGGGATGCTGCAGGAGAAACTCTGCGAAGCCCTGGCGCGCGCCCTCCAAATCACCGTCTTTAAAACGGGTCAGCGTCCGTTCGTACGACTCGCGATCTGCCATCAGAGCGGCGCTGCGATTTTCGGAGTGGGCAATCGACCCGCTCGACGGGACGGGAGACGGCGCGGGCGATGGAACCGCTTCCGGCACCGGCATCGCCTGCGTCTGCGCAAGCGGCGCCACTTCGGCCACGGCCGGGGCCTGCTCAGCCCGCTGCGACGCACTCGCGCGTAAGGCCGACAGATGTTGCTCCACCTGCTTCAAGAACGCGTGCTGATTCTCCAGATTCTTGTCCAGGGTCTGAATTTGCGCCTGGACATGACTCAGTTCACGTGTCGTCTCATCGATGCGGCGCTCGTGATCATCCTCCCGAGACACGAATTTTCCGCCGGCGTTTTCCAACGCCTTCGCCACCGAAGCGACGCTCCGATTCACTTCATTCAAATGCTCGGCCGTCACCTTATTATCAGCATCGATTTTTCCGGCCAATGCGTCCGTTCGTTTAGTCAACGCCACTGTGTCCTGCTCAAGCGCAGCCGCCAGATGCTTCACGGTTTGATCTTGCTGTACCACACGCTCGCCTAAGTTTCCCAGCGCCTGCTTAAAATCCACCAGCGCCTGGTTGAACTTGGAGACTTGGTCGGCTAGCACCTTGTTCTGGGAAT
>JACOEF010000832.1 GCA_024998705.1 Nitrospira sp. | reverse complement strand
GTCACGCTTGGTGAGTCTCCGGCGATTACTCGGTTGGTTATCCGGCAGGGGCTCCTTGGCTACCATTGATCATCAGGCAATGGCAGATGTGGCCTATTATGTGGATCGATGGCTCGCATTGTTTCCGTATCATTCGAAAGGCAGCTGTTTTCCGCGAGCCCTGGCGCTCTTTTTTTTCGCCCGACGTGCCGGCCTTCCTGTTCAGTTCACCTGTGGGGTGATGAAGCTCAATCAGCAATTGGAGGGGCATGCGTGGCTCGTGCTGGATGGTCGTGAATTTCTCGAGCCCTCCTCCTATTGGCAGTCGTTCACGGTGACCGTTATCTTTCCCTAATCTGTAGCGTCTTCAAGTCATCAGTAATCTCACATCCCTCAGCCCCTCGCTACGCGGTACCTGTCTCGTTAGGGTGAACCGGACCTGCCCTTCCTGACGGAGTGTAGTCTCCTCTGAATCCCTGCGCGAAATAACCTGTTGCGTGTCGTGTCGCTGCTGTAGCGCCACGTCCTGCTATTTACTCCACCGCAGAATGAACCCCCGACTCCCCCAAAGGGAGGTAGAACCCGATCGCACTGGGAATAGAGAAACGGAGGTGATGACGATATTTTGCGATTGTCTTTCAGGCAAGGGAGGCGTTCCAGGTGCTAGCAGAAGGCCTCCCAGTAACATGCGTATCTCACAGTTGGGGCCTCAGCGCAGTGAGCATTTCCCCAATAGGCTGAATCAGGAGGATCGATATGGCTGTCACAGCTCACGTGCGGAACGAGCGTCAACACGAGTTCTGCCACATGTTCCCCAAACAGAACGAGCAGGTGCACAGTACGGTGCTTGATGGGGAAAGCGTGTTGCTCAATCTGAACTCCGGCCGCTATTACACGCTCAATGTAGTCGGGTCATCCGTTTGGGATATGTGCAAGGGGGAGCATTCGCTGGAAGAGATTCTCTCCATAGTTTGTGACAGGTTTGACGTGGCTGCGCAGCAGGCCCAGGACGATATTGGGGAGTTGATCATGCAGTTGGAACAGGAGGAGTTACTTCATACGGAAAGGAGGTGAGCCAGAATGAATCAACAGAAGAAAGCTGAGTACGTGAAGCCGGCGCTTGTGAAGCATGAGTTGCTGCGGGACGTGACAGCCATTCAGTTGTCTCGAGTAGTGGATCAAACACCCAGATAACATACGAGGCGCTCCAGCGGGAGCCATGGGGCTGATCGGTTGAGTAAACCGGCCAGCTCTTCTCCTCCCCGCAAGGCAGTGACGAGGGCACGAGGTTGAAAAGGAGAAACGGGAATGTTCATGACGTCGACGACGAAGGAACTTCTACTCCATGTCCATGGCATAGAGATGAAATTCGTCACCAATTCTTCAG
>JACOEF010000831.1 GCA_024998705.1 Nitrospira sp. | reverse complement strand
TGTGGTACCACTCGAGCTCATTGCAGGAGGCCGTCACCGCCCCAAGACAGCCGTCGACGGCGACCAGTTGCTCGCCGACATAATAGTATTCGCGGATCCTCGCACCATTCGAGGTCTCGGCCAGCAACCGGCCATGCATATCGTAGTGATAGAGGATGTCTGTGCCGGCTGACGGGATCAGTTTGGCAATCCGACGACCCAATCCATCATACCCGTAGACGGCGCCATCGGAACTTGATTCCATTTGACCAGCATGGTTCCACTTCAGTGAGATTAGAGCCGGTGCATTCGGTCCTTGAGATGCTGTCAGGCGGTTGGTCTCTGGGTCATAGACATATATCGTCGAGTTACCTGGGCCGGGCAATATCTTCTCTGTTCTATTGCCGAGTGGGTCATAGTGATATGTTATTTTCCCGTTTGACATAGACACATCCTCCAATCGGTCGAGATTATCGTATACGATGTTGGAAACCGTGTTAGCCGGGACCAGCTGATCTGTGATGCTCTTAACATTATTGGCCCCATCATAGGTGTAGGTAAGATCAAGAATTCCTGAGGTGGCTATGGACTTCACCCGTCCATACTCAAATGTCGTCGTCACCAATTTCCCATTACCGTATTTCATAGACTTCACGCGACCAGAGGGGTGGTAGCCAATGCCTTCTGCAATTGTTACTTGAGTACCTGATGGCTCAACTTTTTTAACACTGGTTGGTCTGCCTTTGGAATCGCATGTCATGCTCAAGGTTGTGCCAGTGGGATAGGTCATTCCTTCTAGGCAGCCAGTATGATCGAACTTGTATGCTGTAGAGTAAGTCCCCCTTTCGGCGGATACCCAAGTCTGTGTTTTGGGCCTGTTCAGTTCGTCATATGAATAGGTGTACGTGCCGCCCGCTTTTCTTGAAACTGTCCACAGCACGTCTCGGTCGTAGGTTCGAGTTACGTCGTCAGGGCTCCCAGAGCCATAGCGTACAAGAGTTGGTCTAGACAGTGGATCAGCATATTCGTAGGTTGTTGTACTTGCTACAGTTTTCTGCCGCGCTTCGACGGAAGTCTCGGGTTGGCCAATGGCATTGTAGTTCAGGATGGTCCTTGTCCCACGCGGGCCCGATGTCTCTGTCTTAGGGAAAAACGTGCCCGGCGTAAAGGTAAAGGACCGGTTTCCCGCCTTTTGTGGTGCAATAAAGTTCGTGACGTTCCCCACGACGTCATATTGATATGTCCAGACTTTGCCATTTGCATCCGTTACCGTAACAAGACGCTCTTCCGACATATCGCCGTACGATTCATGGCACATCCGCGTCGCGGGTGAGTCCCCTGTTCCTCTTTCTATAATCTGCGTCCGACAGTGCTCACCTTGATACGTGATTGTGGTTTTACATTTTCCGGGCTCGGCACAAGAGCCTGTTAATGGACGGTGCGTCGACGCAAGAAAACGCCCCTGAGTAGTGGTCGGCCGTCCAAGAGCATCATACTGAACCCTCTCTCCGGCTTCCGGGTCCCCCGTGGCGAATGGGTACGACGCAAAGATGACCCGCCCCAGGGTATCGTATTCCCGCGTCTGTTTGTCCCCAAGAGAATCATACTCTTCAATCACTCGACCCAGTCCATCAAGAACGGTGATCTGCTTGTACGCGGTCGAACCAGTGCCCCGCGTGATCGAGAACGACGCGCCGGATGGTAAATAATCGTAAGTTGATGCGTCATAAATACCGGGGGGCTCAATGGTCTTCAGCCTGCCGGCGTCATCATAAGTATAGGTTGTGATGTCACCCCGGCCATTAGATTCACTTTTCATCGCGCCATCCCAATAAGCTGTCCGCACGATTGAGAAGGCTCCGTTGAAATCAATGTTCGTGGGGATGCCCTGACCCTGCAGGTATCCGGTGATCGTCATAGTATGCCCTTGGGCGTACTTCACCGTGTGAAGATCGCCCTCGGCGTGGTGAGTGAAAGTCGTCTTCAACCCCTTCAGAGTTTCAGCGTCTAGTTGACGTTTAGTTCCATTAAACGTGCGTTTATTCAGATAGCAATCAGTAGTTGTTTGTTGACACAGACTAGTACCACTCCCTTGGCGCACACTCTCAGAACTGATTCGCCCGATTACTTGATACGATGCATCGTCATAGTCATAGGTATATGTCGTTGTTCATATGCGAC
Organism: Nitrospira sp.; assembly: GCA_024998705.1. Taxonomy (GTDB): domain Bacteria; phylum Nitrospirota; class Nitrospiria; order Nitrospirales; family Nitrospiraceae; genus Nitrospira_A. Next base: position 3,828 of record JACOEF010000831.1, on the reverse strand, counting down.
GCTTAGATTCAGCCTCCCCTGTTTCGGTAATCGTCTGAGCCTGTCCATACCTGTCATGGTTAGCAAACGTGATTTCGTACCGAGACTCCTCGCCCGAATCCCGCCGTTTCAGAGTACGCTTCTTCAAGACAGGTGATTGAATGGTGTTATCATAGGCCCAATTGGCACACTGCGAGCCATAAGATGGGGCACTGTAGTTTGCCTGCGTAACCGTGCTCCCGCGATCCCATTCCCTAATTTCGGTTTCGGCACCGCTGCCTCGCGTCACGGAATACTGGAGGCCCACGATCCACGTATTGCCAGTTTGTAACCGCTTGGCAGGGTAACCAAAACTATAAAACGTATACACATCTGTCGCGAGGGTGGTCGAGTTAGGCAGCGTATCTGGTCGTGTGACCGTCGTCATTTGAAATTCACTGTTCGAAGATGAATCATAGTCATAAGTCCATGTAGCCGGGGGGAGGTCCCGACCTGCCGTGGAGCGTGACCTTACAACAGCCATAGGAACATTCTCACAGCCTGTATAGAACGTACGTTCATCATAGAGATAGGTCGTTGAACCGCCAAACGGGTAACCTATGGACTTCAACGCATATTGATTTTTTTTAACTGGATCTGCGTACCCATAGGTATAGGAGTAACCCGGACCCGTTGCGGGTAGAACTCCGGTGAGGAAAGCACGCCCTGGTGCGGGAAGTCCTTGCCGTCCTCCACCTGACGTTTGTGCCCCCGTATAGGTTGTATAGGAATACGTAACTTTTCTGGAGGTACCGCTCACTCCGGCTGCCACGATGGACTCTAAACAGTTGCCATTGGCACACGGCTGATAATTAAAGGTCACAGTTCGACCATAACTATCGGTAATTTGATATAGAAGTTTGAGGCCCGTATTCTGATACATAACTGATATCCGGTTGCCATAAGCATCTACCATCGCAGTGAGCTGCATAATGAAGGTCGTCCCAATGAAGTACCCGGATGTAGTAGCGAACTCGAGCTTTATCCCCGAAGTCGTTCGTATGCACACGCCGGGTCCCGTAGCAGTATTACAATTGCGAGAATACTTCCAAAAATCCCGCGAGATGAACTCATCGGTGGTTCCTGCCGGATAAAAGACTCGTGCGGTCCCATCGGGCGCTTCATATACCGGGTAGAATCCTCCGCCCAACGAGCTGGTCTGACCAGAAGCGTAGGGATTACGCACTCGTCCCATATGCATAGACCAGCCAAATCCAACGGAAGTAGATTCCTTGTCAGCCAGAAGCGGCTCCATATCCAAAAGGTCCGTGCGCCCCCAAATCTTGCTCGAATAGGTGCGAATGATCTTCAGATCAAGACCGGCGTGGCCAGGAAAGGACAGATCCTCTTGAACTATTTTGAGGTTTCCGGTGAAGTGGTCGACAGTTTCGCCGGGAAGATGCGGCTCGAAAACCCTATTTTTGACTTCGATATATCGATAGAACTGGTCAAACACATCGCCCGTCGCCGCTGCCATGCTGGGCAACATAATTAGGCCACACGTCAGGAAAAGACATACATACGTTCGCCACGCTCCATCAATCGTGAACGTGTTCATATCTCTCCTCCTCGGGGAAGCAACGACAGCTCGCATATTTGTATCCCGTAGTTTGGCTCATTTTCGAATTCGACAGCGGTGACTAGAGTGCTCCTGAGGGAAACAGATTGTGACGGTTGGATACGGTGCTCTACGCAAATTCAATTGTCCATTGACAACAAGATGCCACAGAAGAATGCAACCATTTATTCTTATGCAATCCCTCCTAGGGACGTTTCAATCACCTTCCCAATCGATCTTTATGTCCTTGATACATACGCAGTCTGACAACTACAGGAGGGCCTCACAAAATGGAGACCTCCCATTCTTTCGCCTAGGTTTTGAAACCTTGAGCGGCGATCCATTCCCTTGCTTCACTAGACACTGTAGGGGCGCCTCTCTGATCCTTAGGCGACTCTAAGTATTTACCTGACAACTTAAGAACTGTACCTATTCTTCGCATGATATTGAAATCTATAACTCAGCATTCGTTTACATTATTGGAACATGTGACTTGCTGCAATTTCGCGTTGGCAACGTCTGACCAAAAGGTTACGGGAAGCATGAGGCCATCAGGAGGCACCACAAATGAAGACGACAGAGGCAGACAAATGGCGATGCAGAAGATATGCGCGAGATTGACTAAGCTCCTAGTCTCACCTGTTTATCCAGGCAAGTACGAATTGATATTTGGGGGGATAATAGTAAGCGTCCACTACTTTGTCAACGCCAACTCTACACCTAAATACTTGCATTATAATGCTTAGCATAAGACTAAATTCGAAGGATAGTGCACTGTGCTAAGGCACTTTCTAATCAGTCCAGAATTCAGTCGGACGACATGGAAGTCGAAACTGTCGATAGCATTGAAGGAATGAACACCATGACTTTAGAACGATATGCGGCCTGTTCAGAATCTAGCCGCGCTGACAGGTACAGATTCAATGCTAGACAGCGCCCTCAACGCAGGGCATTACGGCATAGGTCGGCGGACGGTGCGAAAGCATCTTGAGCACGTCAGTCTAAAATGGGGAGTAGAGAACAGAATGGCAGCTGTGCCCCTCATTGGAAATGCTGCCTAACTTCAGATTGAGACCGAATGATGCACGGAATTGCAGAATTCCAAACCATAAACCATTCAAGAGTGATGTGGGTGGCGGACTTTTGTTCTTACCTGCAGATTATCTCAGCATAGGCCAGCTCTTCTCTAAATTGATCATCTCCTTCTTTGTCCATTCGGCTTACAGTGTGTAGCCCTCGGACAGCGCAAGCCAACACGTAAGCTCCCCCTAGATCGAGACAGCCATTGGGAGAATTTTCTGGCACAATCGTCATCCTAGCCAGGAGGTTCCCATGCGCCAGTCGAAGTTCACCGACACGCAAATCGTGTCGATCCTGAAAGAAGCCGATGCCGGGCGGCCGGTCAATGAGTTGTGGCGGCAGCACGGCATCAGTTCCGCGACCTACTACAAGTGGAAAGTCAAGTACGGCGGGCTCGAGGCCTCGGACGTGAAGCGACTGAAGGAGTTGGAACACGAACACAACCGTCTCAAGCGGATGTATGCCGATCTCTCGCTGGAGAATGCGGCCCTGAAGGACGTCATCGCAAAAAAGCTCTAAGGCCTGCTGAGCGGCGGGAGGTCGTCACACATCTGCTGACGGTGAGTGGCCTTCCGGTTCAGCAGGCCTGTCGAGTTGTCGGGCTGAGGCGGGCGACGTACTACCGGCCTCTCGTGGATTGGGCGCGACGGGATGCGCCGGTGATTGCGGCGTTGACGACGCTCGTCGCGGCGAAGAGCCGCTGGGGTTTCTGGAAGTGCTGGAGACGACTCCGATTGGATGGACAACCGTGGAATCACAAGCGGCTGTGGCGGGTGTACTGCCAGCTCCGCTTGAATCTCCCCCGTCGGACGAAGAAGCGGCTTCCGGAGCGACGGCGACAGCCGTTGGCGGTGATTCCGCTCCCGAACGTCGTGTGGGCCGTGGACTTCTGAGCGTACGCTCTACGGCGGCCGACGCTTCAGGACCTTCGTGGCACATCCCGCCGGGCAAGCCGGATCAGAATGCCTTGATCAAGCGGTACAACCGGACCTATCGGACCGAAGTGCTCAATGCATATGTGTTCGAGTCGTTGGAGCAGGTGCGAGAGATCAGTGCCGAATGGTTGCAGAGTTACAATGAAGAGCGGCCCCATGACGCGTTGGCAGGCCTCCCGCCCGCCATGGATCGGGCCAAGTGAAAGCCAGAAATTCTCCCATCAAACTGTCTCCTTG
>JACOEF010000033.1 GCA_024998705.1 Nitrospira sp. | reverse complement strand
GGCGGGCGGGCGCCAGGCCTGTTCGACTCGCGTTGGTGGTCGCAGGCGGCGATCAATCTGGCGATGAAAGATCTCGCCTTCAAGGCCCAGTTGTTCCGATTCATCGATGTCCTGCCGTCGTTGCGGGACGATGCCCAGGTGGTGCGGTTGGCCGAGGAGTATTTTGGTGAGATGAGTGCGCATCTCTTTGGTGCACAATGGGGACTCAAGGCGCTGGCCTCCACGAAGCTCGGCGCGTCGCTCAGTGGCAAGGCCATCCGGCATCAGGTGGAGCAGATGGCTACCAGTTTCATTGCCGGGGCTTCTATCGACCAGGCCGTTCCGACGCTCCGAAAATTATGGGAAGACGGCAGGGCCTTTTCGGTCGATCTCCTGGGCGAGGCCAGCGTCAGCGAGCGCGAGGCGGATGCGTATCGTGATCGTTGCCTCGTGGCGTTGCAGACCCTCGGTGAGGCTTGTCCCGATTGGTCCTCGGTGCCGTTACTCGAACGGGATCATCTTGGTCCCCTGCCCCGCGTGCAATTGTCGATTAAGATTTCGGCCCTCTATTCGCAGCTCGATCCAATCGATCCGGAAGTGAGTTATCGTGCCGTCGCTGCCCGCCTGCGGCCTCTTTTGAATCTCGCCGGCACCCTTCCCGCCTCGATCATTTTCGATATGGAACAGGCGGATACGAAGGAATTGATTCTTTCGATCTTCATGCGCCTGTTTATGGAAGAGCCCTACCGGACGTTTCCCCATGCGGGGATTGCGCTGCAGGCCTATCGCACCGATACGTACGACGATGTGCAACGGCTGCTGGCCTGGAGCAGGGAGCGGCTGGTCCCCATCACGATCAGGCTGGTGAAGGGTGCCTATTGGGACTCCGATGCGACTCGTTACCGGCAACATGGATGGCCGATGCCGCTGTTCGAGCACAAGACACAGACGGATGTGAGTTATGAAAGGCTCATTCGGGTGCTGTTGGAGCAGAGCAAGGTCATCCGGCCGGCCTTCGGCACGCACAACCTCCGTAGTCTGGCTGTGGTCGAAGCGGTGGCCGAGGCGCTCACGCTGCCGCCGAATGCCTGGGAATACCAGATGATCTATGGCATGGCGGAGCCGTTTCAGCATGCGATGAGTGATCGCGGCCGGCGTCTCCGGCTCTATGCCCCGGTCGGAGAACTCCTTCCTGGTATGGCGTATCTCGTGCGGCGGTTGTTGGAGAACACGTCGAACGAATCGTTCCTGCGGAAGGAATATGTGGAGTCGCAGCCGCTGTCGTTGTTGCTCTCTCCGCCTGAGGCGACTCTCCCCCCGGCTCCTTCCCCGATGGCCGATAAACCAGGAGCTACTTCCTGCCTGGAGCGTGCTCACTTTGTGAATGAACCGGCAGCGGATTTTTCACGAGCCCAGGTTCGAGGCGCCATGGCGGAGGCTCTCGAGCTCGTGCGCAAACAATTGGGGCAACGGCTTGAGATCTCGACGTTGAATTCGCATCTCCCGACGGGATCGGATCTGTGCTCGTTCAATCCTGCTCAACCGGATCAACTGGTCGGCAGCGTGCAGAGTTATCAACCTGCCGACGTCGCAGGTCTGTTGAAGGTCGCTGAGTCACGTGCAGAGGAATGGAAACATCGGACGGTTGCGGAGCGGGTCGGGGTGATGCGGAAGGCCGCTTCGTTGATGCGTGAGCAACGTTGGGAGCTGGCGGCCTGGGAAGTGTTTGAAGAGGGCAAGCCCTGGCGCGAGGCCGATGCCGATGTGGCCGAGGCCATCGATTTTCTCGCGTACTACGCCGGAGAAATGGAGCAACTCGAGCCGCCGCCCCGACTGGGCCGGTATCCCGGTGAGTTAAACGAGGTGTTCTGGAGTCCGCGTGGAGTGACGGTGGTCATTGCACCGTGGAACTTCCCGCTCGCCATTCCTACCGGTATGGTTGCGGCGGCTCTGGTCTCCGGCAATCCTGTCTTGTTTAAACCGTCCGAGCGCGCGTCGATCATAGGCTATTGGCTTGCCGCGATTCTGAGGCAGGCCGGGGTGCCGGCGGGCGCCCTACAGTACGTGCCGGGCGGCCCGGACGTGGGGCGTGAGCTGGTGACCCAGGCGTCTGTTGCGACGATTGCTTTTACCGGATCGAAGGATGTGGGATTGGGCATGGTGCAGGCCGCTGCGGTGCAACAACCGGGACAGAAGTTCGTCAAACGCGTCATCGCGGAAATGGGCGGCAAAAACGCCATCATCGTGGATGACACGGCCGATCTCGATGAAGCCGTGACCGGTGTGGTGCAGTCGTTTACCGGGTATGCGGGCCAGTAATGTTCCGCCTGCTCACGGGTGATTGTCCTGGAGTCGATTTATGAGGCGTTCATCCAACGGCTCGCCGATGCGGTGATGAGTCTTCGTATCGGCGCGGCTGAGGATCCGGCTACCCAGCTTGGTCCGGTGATCGACGGGCGGGCGCAACAACGGATTCGAGAGTATCTGGAGATCGGGCGACGCGAAGGCCGGGTGGTGGTCGATCGCTCGATGGAAGGCCCTGGTTATGCCGTGGGACCGGTGGTCATCGCAGACATTGAGCCGGCTCACCGGCTGGCGCAGGAAGAAATTTTCAGCCCCGTGCTGGCCGTGATGCGGGCGGCCTCATACGAACAGGCGCTCCAGCTCGCCAACGGCACCGCCTACGCCTTGACCGGGGGGCTCTACTCGCGTAGTCCCCGGCATATCGAGCTGGCGCGTCGGACGTTCGATGTCGGCAACCTCTACATCAACCGTTCGATCACCGGGGCTCTGGTCGGTCGGCAACCGTTCGGCGGTCACCGGCTATCGGGTATAGGGGCGAAGGCCGGGGGCGAAGAGTACCTGAAACAATTCATGGTCGCGCGTGTCGTCAGCGAGCAGACGCTCCGGCGTGGATTCGCTCCGACCCTGTAGGGCGGGCGCGGATTTGACGCTGACCTCTTCCAGTTCTTCCGTGATATCGGTGATGTTGCCCCGGTCTTCTTTGAGCGCGGCCAATTCCTGTCGTTCGATATACTTCACCAGCCCCACACCTTTTGCAAACCAGGCGGTCATCACG
>JACOEF010000422.1 GCA_024998705.1 Nitrospira sp. | reverse complement strand
CCAACTGGTGCTGGAACTTCTCGCGCATCAGCAAGCCCCTCCCCGCGTCAGCGCCTAACCACAGATCCACGCAGCCTTGTGTCCTTCACGGAATTCCGGCTCTTTCCGTTTGGCCGGCACGATTACTCGTGAGGGTGCGAGCTTAGGTTGTGCGCCGGACAGAAATCAGCAGATTGTCGAGGAGGCGCACTTTTCCAATGCGGAGGGCTCCCAGCAGGACAGCCCGGCGGTGGAGTGTGGAGAGTGGGTCGAGCGTGGTTGGGTCGCAGACCGCAAGATAGTCCACTGAGGCCAGAGGTTCCGCCGCCGCCACGCGAGCCATGTGCCGCTGAATACGCGGGCCATTCCGTTCTCCTGCACGAATGGCCCCGGCCCCGGCTTGCAGGGCACGGTACAGTACAGGGGCCGCTTGTCGTTCTGAGCGCGACAAGTAGATATTGCGCGAACTGAGTGCCAGCCCGTCGGATTCCCGCACGGTAGGATGGACGATCGGATGTCCGGGCAGGTTGAGATCTTTCACGAGTTGTTGCACCAGGGCGGCTTGCTGATAGTCTTTTTGTCCGAACCACGTCTTATCGGGCTGCACGAGGGAGAGCAATTTCGTGACGACCGTTGCGACGCCCTGAAAATGGTGCGGTCGCGCGTGCCCTTCCCAGCGACAGGCTATCCTCGGGACGGTCACAACCGTTTGCGCGCCGGCGGGATACATCGTCTCGACAGTGGGGGCGAAAATGACGTCCACCCCTTCCCGTCGACAAAGCGCCTGATCGAGGCGCAGCTGGCGTGGATATTTCGTGAGGTCTTCCGACGGGCCAAACTGTGTCGGGTTCACAAAGATGCTCACCACCACGGCGTCGCAGGCCAGCCGGGCGGCACGAATCAGGGCGCGGTGTCCTTCGTGCAACGCCCCCATCGTCGGTACGAACCCAATGGTGACCCCTTCGCGATGAAGGCATCGGCTCCAGTCAGCCATCGCCGACGTCGTGCGGATGATCTTCACGTGTGCGGGTCGGCTGTTGGTGGTGCACTGCAGCTCGGCCGGGATCCGTAGCGGGAGTTGGGCTGGGGGTCGAGCAGACGAACGACCGATGGATCGGTGAGTTGCGACAGGAGCTCTTGTAGGCTTTGTCCCAGCACCGGGTGTCGACGCCCCGGATCGAGCTCAACGAGCGGGGCGAGCACAAATCGTCGCTGATGCAGCCGCGGATGCGGGACCGTCAAGGCTGATTCGCGGAGAATACAGTCATCATACAACAGGATGTCGAGATCCAGAGTCCGAGGCCCCTTGCGGTTGTCTGGATCACGGCCGAGGGCTCGCTCGATCTCACGGCATATTTCCAAGAGACTCTTCGGGGCGATATTGGTTTCGATCTGCACCACACCATTGAGGAACCAGGATGGACCGGGAGCGGCCCCGTCCTCAAGTGGTTCGGTTTCGTAGAGTGATGACACTGCCTCCAGCCGTGAGTGTGGGAGCAGGCCGAGCAGCGTCACGGCCCGGTCACAAAAGTCGATGCGATTGCCCAGGTTAGAGCCAAAGCCGATAAACGACGTCGCCACGGAGCCTCGTCAACGAGTGATTGTTGCCTGCCATTCGAGTGTAGACCAGCCTGCCGGCCCACGCCCTCTCGATTTACGTCTGTCAAATGGTGTCTGTGTCAGAATCCGACTTTCTTGATTCGTTCGACTGCTTCTGCCAGGCGTTCCTTTGTGGTGGACACCGTCATGCGAATGTAACCTTCGCCAGGCGCACCGAACCCGTTGCCGGGGGTCGTCACGATGCCGGCCTTCTCCAGAAGATGGGCCGTGAATGAGGCGGAGGTGTAGCCCTTCGGCACCGTCACCCAAATATAGAAGGCGGCAGGTGGCGGGTCGACTTCCAAGCCGAGCTTCTTCAGTCCCGGCACGAGGGTGTCGCGTCGTTCCTGATAAATCTTTCGCAGGCCATCGGTTACCGAATCGTCCAGCCCGAGTGCGGTGATTCCCGCTGCCTGCACGGCCTCAAACACGCCTGAGTCCAACTGGCTCTTCACGCGGCCGAGTCCGCCCAAGACGTGTTTATTGCCGACGGCGAATCCGATCCGCCAGCCGGTCATGTTGTAGGTTTTGGAGAGGGAGTGGAATTCCACGCCGACATCCTTCGCCCCGTCCACTTCGAGAAAACTCGCCGGACGTTTGCCGTCGTAGTAAATCTCCGAGTAGGCCGCGTCATGACAGACAATCACCTGATTTTCCTGGGCAAATTCGACGACGCGTTTGAAGTACTCCTTACTCATGATGACCGAGGTGGGATTGTTCGGTGAATTCAGCCACATCAGTTTTGCTTTTTTCGCCACATCCTTGGGGATCGCAGTGAGGTCGGGCAGGAACCCGTTGGCCTTTGTCAGTGGCATGATGTGGGAGACGCCGCCGCAAAAGCTTGTTCCGACCGGGTAGACCGGATATCCGGGGCTGGGCACCAGGACAATGTCGCCCGGATCGATAAAGGCCAGATGGACGTGGCCGATCCCCTCTTTCGATCCGATCAACGTCAGCACTTCATCCGCGGGATTGAGCGAGACCGTGAATCGACGCTTGTACCAATCCGCGACAGCCTGACGAAACGACAACATGCCTTCATAAGAGGGATATTGGTGATGCTTCGGGTTTTTGGCGGCTTGGGCCAGGCTATCGATGATCGGCGTGGGCGTGGGGAGATCAGGATCGCCGATACCAAGGTTGATGATATCGACTCCGCGCGCCAGTGCCTCTTGTTTCATCTTGTCGATGGCGGCGAACTAATAGGGAGGCAGCGTCTTAATGCGGGTTGCGACTTCAATCGGGAAACCGGCCATGCGTGAGGACTCCTTTGTTGACCGAAGCGTCGGCGCTCAGTTGGGTACAATCGGTTGCGGCTGGTTGCCGTCAACCTGGATCAGTCAAAGAGCTAGGGTACCGCAGGATCACTCCGGCAATCAACGGAGTGGTGCAGGGGGAGGATCGTTTTCCGGAGTACTGGTTCCTCTTATGCCTGCGGCGTCCCGGCTGGAT
>JACOEF010000071.1 GCA_024998705.1 Nitrospira sp. | reverse complement strand
GGTGGTCATGTGAGGCCACCACTTCACTGAGGAGGGAACCATGAGCCTAACGACGCTGGGGATCGACATCGCCAAGAACGTCTTTCATGTGCACGGGCGTGATGCCGCTGGGAGCCCCGTGTTTCAGAAGCGGTTCTCACGGGTCGCCTTGATCAAGTTTATGGCCAATCTGTCTCGCTGCCGTGTGGGGATGGACGTGTGTGGGGGCGCGAACTATTGGAGTCGCACGTTGCAGGCGCTGGCCACGAGGTGCGTTTGATCAGCCCGCAATTTGTCAAACCGTACGTGAAGAGTAACAAGAATGACTTCAATGATGCCGAGGCGATTTGTGAAGCCGTTCTTCGCCCCACCATGCGCTTCGTGCCCCCCAAAACCGTCGCGCAGCAAGATCTGCAAAATATGCATCGGGTCCGGCGACGGCTGATTGGGGCACGGACGGCGCTGGTCAACCAGATTCGTGGGCTGTTGGCGGAATATGGAGTGGTCGTTCCAAAGCAGGTGAGCCCCTTACGGCGTGCCCTCCCCCGACTCATCGAGGATCTGAGCAATGACCTCACGTCCCTCGCTCGAAGGACCTTTACAGCCCTGTCTGAAGAGTTGCGCGCGGTGGATGCCCGGGTGACCACCGTTGATCGCGAACTCAAGGCGTACTGTGCCCAGGACGAGCGCTGCCAACGATTGACGGCCATTGAAGGGATCGGGCCACTCACGGCAACGGCGATGATCGCCGCTGTGGCCGATCCCCGCGTCTTTAAGAATGGCCGGCACCTGGCCGCATGGCTCGGCCTCGTGCCTCGGCAATGCTCCAGCGGCGGCAAGTCACGCTTGCTTGGCATGAGCAAACGGGGGGATCGCTCTGTGCGCACGCTCCTGATTCACGGTGCCCGAGCGGTCGTGGTCCGGGCTGGAGCGAAACCGGATGCGCGCAGTCGGTGGATTGCCGAGAAGCGTCGGCAACGAGGTACCAACCGGGCTTGTGTGGCGGTAGCCAATAAGAACGCACGGATCATCTGGGCCGTATGAGCGCACGACACCTGTTATCAACAAGCGGCCTAACCACGCGACGTGACATGCCACGGACCACTGCACAAGGTGAGATCTGCTGATGGCGACATGGTCGGACCAGCTCTTTCAAACCCTGGAAGGGGAGCAGGCCATCGAAGGCCGCTATGCTGATAAGGCGAAGGAGCGCACATTCCATCACGGCCCGAACTGCCCCCGGCAGTTCCCCTGGAGGCCGAATATATGCCCGCAGTCCGTCCTTGTTTACACAGCTGGAACTCCCTTGGCAGGCGGGATGGGGCCATATATGCTCCCCTTGAAATTGAGACCACCCCTACGACATGGTCCTGAGCGACCGAGGAGGTGGCGAGATGGCAGCAGACGCAATCGAACCCATTGAACGCTGGACGGCCAAACGACGGGTCGCGCTGGTCGTGAGTATGCTGAAGGGCGAAACCTCCGTAGCCGAAGCGGCTCGGACGCATGGGCTGACCGTGGCCGAGGTGGAGGAGTGGCGGGGGAAGTTTCTGGTGGGGGCTGAGAATGCGCTCCGTAGCAGGCCGAAGGATGAAGAGGCCGTGAAGGAGGAACAGTTCAAACAGTTGAAGCAGAAGATCGGCGATCTCGTGCTCGACAACGACATCTTGCGGGAGGCGTTGAAGCCCTACCCTTTAGCCCGGAAGACATCCGACGTGTGAGGGCCGTCGTGTCGGGTGTCTCGGAACGGCGGAGCCGCCAGGTGCTCGGCGTGAGCCGCGCCTGCCTGCATCGACTGGCCGTCGCGAGGGGGCGACGTAGTCGGACCGCCCTCCCCCCGTGGACGGAGCGACTCCGCCAGCTCATCCAACAGCATCCTACGTTCGGGTATCGAGGACTGTGAGTGTTGTTGCGATTCCGGGACGGCCTCGTCGTCATTTGCAAGGCCGTCTACCGGGTACTGCAGCAGCAGCGGTGGGGGGGGTACATCAGCGCGCCTCCACCCCACGCCCGCGGGTGCGGGGTTGGGCCAGTCAGGCGAGCCGGAGCATCGAACGGTGGGCGATGGATGTGATGCATATTCCCTGTGGACATGATGACTGGGCGCATCTCGCCGCCATGATTGATTGCCATGACCGGGAACTCATCGGCTACGAGTTCGTCTTGCGGAGTCGCGCGAAGGCGGCCGAGCGAGCGGTCGAAGCCGCCTGTCTCGCGCGGTTTTGGACGCTGCGGCCTGTAGGGGCGCCGGTCTTGCGGAGCGATAACGGCCTGATCTTCCAGAGTCGGCGGTTCCGGCAGGCCTGTCTTGACTATCGCCTCCAACAGGAGTTCAGCACGCCCTACATGCCAGAGCAGAATGGAATGATCGAACGATTTTTTCGGAGCCTGAAAGAGGAGTGTGTCTGGCAATACACGTTCCAGACGTTTGAGGAGGCGCGGCGGATCATTTGGGACTGGGGCCAGTGGTATAACCACGAGCGGCCGCATCAGGCGCTCGGGTATCGGAGCCCGGTCCAATACCGCGCCCAACACACAATCCAGGTGGCTTGATTTCAGGGGAGCACGACAGAGACGTCTATACAATGCCCCTGTGGCCACTGTTGATGGATGGCGAATCCCATTTTTTGAGGTGCGAGTGGAAACCTTCTGGAAAAATCGGACATTCGCCGCTGTGATGCTTCTGGCGATGTACTCTTTCACTGCGGCATGCTCACCCAATTTTCACAATCTCCGCAGGATAGTGGAGCCGGTCGATCCAGTGTCCATGCAGCGTCGCCTTCAGGATGTTGCCCTCCCGCTTTTGATCGCCGCAGCCGAATCCTGCCCGTTCGAACAGGAATCGACCTATGGGTTTTTCCTCCATGACGAGACTGCCCAGAAGGGATCTCAGAATGCGGTAAACCAAAGTGTCGACAGGAAGGCCATGGTGGCCTATGTCCATCCCCAATTGGGTGCTGCCTCGGCTGGCCTTGTCGTGGGAGATCGTGTGGTGAGGGTGAACGCGAAGTCGGTCGAAGGAGAGAGCGCCGACACGATCATGCGACTGGTCCGAAGGCTGACGGCGGCCAGGATTCAACCTCTTCAGCTTGCAGTGGAACGAGACGTAGAGCCTCAGATTGTCACGATGTGGGCGGTCCCGGCCTGTCAGTTCTCTCTCCGACTAATCGAGAGTGACATAATCAATGGAGTCTCCAACGGGCGGCAGGTTGGGGTTACCACCGGTGCCATGCGAATATTTTTCTGGGATGATGAATAGGCTTGGATTTTGGCCCATGAAATCGCCCACAACATCCTGAGTCATGTTCAAAACGCCAAATTGCGGGCGATGCTCAATACGTTTCTCGGTGCGACATTGGGGCCCTCGTCCCCGGTGGCGAACGCACCGGAGCCGCGTTCGCTTGAAGCGCAGGCTGATTATGTCGGAGCGTATCTGATGGCTCGGGCCGGGTTTGATTTGGACGCCATCCGACGGGTCTGGAGTCGACTCCGGGAGTGTGAATCACGTCAGGCGCAGTGGGGGCAGGCTATGGCCCATACCCACCCGACGACCGCGGAGCGCTTGGCCGCATTTGAGGAAACACTGAAGGAAATGGATGCCAAGCGCCGACGTGGTGAATCCATGCAACCTCACTTGGAACCTCTGCCATAGTTGACGGCATTCTTGCGGCGCATAGTAGGCCTTTGACACCTGCTCGCAATCCAGGATGCTTGGTGCGGTTAGAGTCCCTCCATTGTTTTCTTCGCCTCATCGGCTCCTGGGAAGTTCTGACTCAGTTTCAGCGCAGTCTGCAACGCCTTCTTGGCTCCTGCGGTATCCCCACTCTTTTGCTGCGCCATGCCGTAATGGAAATGGACGACCGGCTCGTTGGGCAATTTTTCTACAGCTTCTTTGAGGAGGCCCACGGCAAGGAGGTAGGCGTTCTTTTTGTAATAGACCCATCCAAGCGTATCGGCAATGTGGGGGTCGTCCGGTTTTTGTTCACGTGCGGTCTGCGCATAGGAAAGGGCCATGTCGAGGTTGCCGCCACGGTCTGCAATATCCCATGCGAGGTTGTTGGCGGCCGGCGCGAACTGGGGATTGAGTTTGAGAATAGCCTCATATCGTTCTCGGGCTTTATCGAATTCTTTCCGGCTCTCGTGGATGATTCCGAGTAGCATATGTGCCTGGATCATCTTCGGGTCTTTGGCTAAGACCGTCTCGTACTCCTTCAGGGCTTTGTCGGTTTTGCCGGCCTGCTGATAAGTCCGGCCCAAGTTCATATAAGCCACGAGCATTGAATTGTCTAGGTCGATGGCTTTTTTAAAGGCCGTTTCCGCCTGCTCGGTATCTTTTGCCTGCATCCACAGTTGGCCGACAAGGTTATGGAGGAGGGGATTTTTCGGAGCTGCCTCCAACTGTCGAATGACTCGTTCTCTCGCCTCATGTCCCTTCCCCTGAGCGTTCTTGATGACGACAATTTGCGCAATGGGCTCGATGGCGCCCGGTCTTCTAGTGAGAGCCTCTTCAAAATAGGCTAAGGCTTTGGCATCATTTTTCTCGGCGTGCGCGACGAGGCCAAGGCGATAGGGCGCAATTGGTTCTTTGGGAAGGACCTTTGCAATCGCTTCAAAGACCTGTTTGCTCTTGCCTGTATCCCCTTTGCTCAGGTAGGCATCGCCCGCGATGATGGCCGCTTGGACATTGCGCGGATTCAGTTGGATGGCTGCCTGGGCTTGTTCGATGGCCAAGTCCGCGGAGCCTTCGGCGAGGGGAATCTGAGCGAGCGCCGTACGAGCCTCGCCGAGTCGTGGGTTCAGTTTCACGGCTTCAGCAAAGGAGCCTCGCGCCTGCGCGGTCTGGTGCTTTTGTAAAAAAGCCACGCCGAGAAAGTAATGAGCCCCTGCAAATTGGGGTTCATCCTTGAGGACTCCCTGGAGGAGCGAAATAGCTTCGTCTGGTTTCGTTTTGGTGAGCTGTATTCTCGCATCGAAGTAACGGCCCATCAGGTCTTTGTTATTCTTGTCCAGGAGTTCCTTGATCTTAACCTCTGCCTCGCTGGTTTTTCCAGTGTCGAGATAATGACCAATGAGCTTGTCTCGGGCGAGGGTCGAGTTGGGATTGACGTCTGTCGCTCGCTGGTAACTCGCAAGAGCCTTTTCCGGTTGGCCGATCGAGGTGTAGAAATCACCGAGATGGAGGTGGGTATTTTCATGTTGAGGTTTAGTCGAGGCCAATTTTTGCAGAGTTGCTTCCGCGTCGGCTATCTTATTCTGGCGCTGATAGAACGCTGTCAGGCGGAGGTAGATGGCTTCGTTTTCCGGCGCAATTTCAAGCGCTTGTTTGTAGGTGCCCTCGGCTTGGTCCTGCTTGCCGGTTGTCGTCTGCAAATCGCCCAGGGCGAGGATGATGTCGGTAGAGCGCGGCTCAACCGTCAAGGCCTGTCGGAGTGTTTTCTCCGCTGCTACAGCGTCGTTCAGGGCGAAATGGCCCCGTGCCAAATCGATGTACGTCTGCATGTGCTTAGGATCGAGTTCTACCGCCTTTTTCAACTCGACAATGCCTTCCTGGTACCGCTTCTCGTTGATCAAACTTCGCCCCCGGAGGATGAGGCCCTCTGTATTTTGAGGGGTCGACACGAGGACGATCTCCGCTTGTTCGCGGGCCTTCACCGGCTCATTGCCGAGTAGATACATTTGTCCCAGTTTGAGCTGAGCCTCCTGATTCGTCTTATCAAGCTCCACCGTTCTGGCCAGTTCGGCGAAGGCTCCCTGGAGATTGGGAATGCCGCCGAGTTTCAAATAAGTTAAGGCCAACCGGTAGTGGGCATCGGCATCCTGAGGATCAGCCTGCGCGACATTTTTGTATTCGAGGAGAGCTTCGTTGTACTGACCTTTCTCGAAATAGCTCGCCGCGCGTTCGCGATGTTTGGCCTTCTTGGCTTCCGGTGTGCCCCCGTCACAGCCGCCTACGGTAGGTGTCAGGAGCAGCAAGCAACCGATAGCCGTGGTTGTCACGTAACAATTCAGCGTTCTCATAGGAGCGTAGTACCCTTTCCGCATAGCGGCATTGCAGGTCATCAAGCCCTGATCGGTGGCTGTATCGTCATCTCATTCCGCTGATCTATCCGAGATTTGGATACGTATGTTTACCTGCCATGATCCGACGGTATCCAGTAGGTCGTTTCCGATACGACACTGCTCGTCGTTCGGTAAGTCGCCATGCGCCGGAGCCGGCTAGGGAACAGGGGAAAATGGCGTTGCGTTCCTACGTCGGTTGCCGGGGTATATAGCCACACAAGGGAGGAAGAGGTCAAGATTGTCAGAGGCTCTCATCCGTAATCGTCACGATGCACCTCCTGGCATAGATTCGGTCTCAAGAAGTATATGGAGCGTTCTGCGTAGGGCGAGGTAGATCCGGTTGTCATGGGGGAAGGCTACCACAGCGAGCAATTCCGGGTCGTCTTTGTGCCGGCAGGCATGGCAGCTTTTCTTCGTAGGGCGCTCAGCCTTACAGAACTGAACGGTCAGGCAGGGATTTGTTAGTTGCTTACGCTGAAAATATGTACGTGATTCATTATATATCAATGACTTATGCGGTTTGGTGGATGGCATCGCTGTTGCTCATGGAGAGGGGGGCAGGCGTGTCGTGGGCTATGAAAATGGTTACATACGGTTGATTCCGCAACGAGTGAGGTACCCTATGCGATACGGAAAGGAGCTGCCAGCTCCGCACCGAGGTGCGATGGCGTGGAGACCTCGTTGTTCCTGGTCTGGGATGGAGGTGGTCTTACTGGTGGCCTTAGTGATCGGCCTCTGGACGGTGACGGAGGCATCGGCACTGACGGTCAGTCCCACAGCTGTGACCTTTCAAGTGGTTCAGGGAGCCACTACTCCGCCCAGCCAGACCGTTAGTGTCTCCAAGCCGAGTCTCCGGCAGGCCAAATGGACGGTGACCGACAACGCGAGTTGGCTTACCGTATCTCCGAGGGTAGGGACGATCACCAGAACCGCCCAGGTTGCGGTGGCGGTAAAGGCAAGCGGCTTGGCGGCAGGCACCTATTCCGGTATGGTCACCGTGAGGGTGGAGAGAGGGGGGCGGGTCTCGTTCCCTGTGCTTTTGAAAGTGGCTCCGGCTGTCCCGTCCAATCCGGTGATACCGACCTCATGGCCGGATACGAGCGCGACGCCATCGAGCACTCGGAATCCCCATAGCGCTGCGACACTGGTCGGGGATGGTATGCGTGCGGTGCCGGGAGCGCTGCCACCCACGCCGATGCTGTCCCCCATGATCGGTGCGGGCGCGATGATGTCGCGCACGTGGAATCCATACAGCAATCCCAACTTGGAAGGAGGCCTGCCCACCACGGCGGTCGGCCCATCACCCCCCGTCTCAGCCCCTCAGTCGATGTCTACCTCAGTGCCTCATGCGGATACGACAGCGACGCTCACCTGGAATCCGGTCACTGGTGCCAGCCTATCCGGCTATAAGATATATATGGGGACGGCCTCTGGACAGTATGGCACGCCCCTGGATGTGGGGAATGTGACCTCCTATGCAGTCAATAATCTGGCCATGGGGAATACATACTACTTCGTTGTGACGAGTTACAGCACCAGTGGCACCGAGAGCCTTCCCTCAGCCGAGGTGAGTAAGAGCATTTATTGAGAGGACGTTGTCGGCTCTGGTGGGATGTATCTCTCCCGCAGATGACTGCTGTCTAATCGAGCATT
>JACOEF010000010.1 GCA_024998705.1 Nitrospira sp. | reverse complement strand
GGAAAGTACGGCACACGATTGCCGTAGCGGATGCTCTTGAGATAACGCTGTGCCTTGCGGGTCTCGTCTGTTCGGTTACGCTCGTGCGTCTTTGGCACGGGGTTGCCATTCGAGCCCTCGAGTATCCGAGCCGAGTCCTCGGGCTTATAGCCATAAACGATGACATTGCCCGTGTCATCGTGGCTTTGGCAGATCAGCCAGCTGAAGATGCGGCCTGAGTGCGAGGGATCTGCGCTACGGCTTTCCGCTGTCCTACCGTACCAGCTGCTGATGTTGTCCTTAGAGATCGACCGCCAGAACACGTCGCTTGCGTCGGCGGTGTTGGTCCACCGCTCAATACGCGCAAACAGGCCCTCGATGCGCGGGCGGTAGAGGCGGATCTGATACGTTTGGTTATTGACGGTGCGTGACTTATCGTGGATCTGTTGCTGTCCATTCTGAATGACCCAAGCACCGGTGGCATCCCTTTCAAATTCCGGCACCAGATATTCGGCACCGGAAAGGGTGAAGACATCGCTGTCAGCCGCTTGCCCATGACCATCGAGATATGTGGGCAACCCTTTTTCTGTCTTGCGGGTGATCACAGGAAGCGAGAGGCTCCACCCAAATCCAAATGGGCCATTGCCGGCGCCCGAATCATAGGAAAGCGCCAGTTGGGGGCCGAAACCTGAGCGTCCAGGAGAGGTGGTGATCGGCACAGTCATGGAGCCAGTACCGGTGACCGGATTCGCGGAGAATTTCTCACCTATTCCCCGGATCGCGCCACCACCCTTTGGAAGAGAAATGGAGGGAGCGGCGACGTGAAATGAGCTTTGAATTGGAGCAGGACCGGATTGCGAGATGGCGTGTGACGGGGACGGTGCTCGTTGCGGATCGGCCGGGTTTCCGTCGGGTCGACTCTCCATTAGACCACCTTAAACGTGGGCAACAACCGGCCTGGCTGCTCAGAGTTCTTAAACCACCTACGTATGAAAGTAAACCTAAGATTTCGGCAGTCAGCGCGCCATAGTTCACCGCGGTCACGAGCAAGATCGATGCTAGAGTGTCAGCACGCATGCACCTACCCATCGAACAGTTAAAAGGAACAAAACATCTCTCCTCTGGCTAGGTAGTTATGCTTGAGAATGCTTTTTACGTGGGCCATCGCGAGACAGCTGAATCTGATTCGATACACTGTGTATCGAATCAGATTCAGCGTGAGGGAGTAGGAGATAAATATCTGGTCACTAGGCCACGGGTCAATTTTAGAGTCCATCAATGGGCCTGACGCGTGGTCTAAATCCTACCAACGCGCACGCTGTCTAGGGTTTTGCTCGCTATCAAATGCTGGTGTGGCGAAGAGGTGTGACAACTGCTCCAGCCATTCTTCGATTGTGATTGAGGGACTACCCGAAGAGAAGATCTTGCGTCTCTTGTGTGGTATTGGATTTGCTCAGGGATTTGCTCAGGAGAGTGTCAGCCATGGTTTATGTGAGTTCTTTAACTACAAGGGAGGAGTTATGGCAAAGAAGGCCACTCGATCGAGCGGACACAAATTGATCGTGAGCGATGCCACAGCCCCAAGCGTGGCCATTCCGCTTAAAGAAGGTATGAAGTTCGAGATTGTGTCAGTTACGACAGTCAACGACAAACTTGCTCCTGCGAAGGTCGGAGCACGGCTCTGCGGCGGATCAGGGACGTGTTTGGCGATTGTAGATATTGCCGCGCCACGCATTAATCCGAACCCGACCCGGAAAAGGTAACTGCCGTGCTCTCAGCGGCGACACAGCTTCGCACCTCCCGATACAACTTCCATGTTCCCGTGGAGGACGGCGCCATTCTCTACAACACACGGACTGCGGCACTTCTTCAGTTTCGGGGCCCTGACGCTCTTGCACTCACTAAGTCACTATGCGCAATCGAAACTTCCATTCCTCCTGGTGTCCTCACAGTGGATGTGGTGGACACTCTACAGAAGGGAGGTTTCATCATTTCACCTTACTTTGATGAAGTGGCCGAAATCCGTACGCTGTTTCAGCATGCGCGGCACGAAACACCGATGGTACTGACTCTGACCACGACCATGGATTGTAACCTCGGATGCTATTATTGCTACGAGCAGCGCTCTGCGGATCAACTCACTTACGCACAACTTCCCTCGATCCTCGAACATGTCCGGACTCGACTCGCACAAAGTCATAGGCAAGCCTTGCATGTGGACTGGTATGGCGGCGAACCACTGATGAATCTGGCCTTTATGGAGCAGGCCTCTCGTCAGCTTCAGGCGTTGTGTGAACACCTCAGCATCGCATACACTGCCTCCATCATCTCCAATGGAACCTGTTGACCGGAAGATGTGGGCGAGTTCATCGCTCGCCATCACATTACCCAGGTTCAAATCACCTTTGACGGTCTCTCTGACAACCATAATCGCCGCCGGCATTTTCGTAAAGGCTACAGCCCTACGGACGAGATGTCCTCGTTTCAACGTGCAGTCTGCCTGGTGGATCAACTCCTAGATCATGTGCGTGTCGACCTCCGGTTGAACATTGATCATGGAAACGTCGCCGATGTGCTTCCTTTTATTCGGTGGGCGCGGACGCGCGGGTGGTTTTCACGAGCGTTCCCAGCCGTCATCCCACCTGCCCGCCTGGCCTCCTACTCCCATTCCTCGGAGTTCATGCGCGACGTTGAACTATCGGTCACAGAATTCAACCAGATCCAGGCCTCCATTCGCGATGCCGTCCACACGTTTGCACGCCTAGAAGAATCCGAAGCTCCTGATGGCTTTCCATATCCTCGGACTTCGGTCTGTGCCGCGCTCGCGAACGATTCCGTGGTCATCGAGGCTGACGCATTGCACTATCGATGTGGATTACAGGTCGGAGAAACCCACCGTGCGGTCGGTACGATGCAGACGCTTGAAAAGAGATCTTTGCCGATGTTCAACCCTCTACCCTCTCAACACGCAACAGACCACGAATGGTGGCAGACGTTTGATCCCACGACCCTGCCGAATTGTAAACGCTGCTCGTTTCTACCGATTTGCTGGGGAGGATGTCCAAAACGACATCTCGAAAATGATCAACATGCGCTCGCGGAACAGGGCACCTATTGGCGCACAAATCTAGCGCGAATGATCCGGACCGTGGCTGGCATTGAGGCTTCTCCTGCGTTCGTCTATTCAGAGCAGGACCAATTTCGAGTGTAGTCTTTTCAGTGGCACCACACAGCCCAATAGGATTATCTTCTGGATGTGAAGTATAGGAAGTCTTACGCGCACGCCTGCTCACTCATTGAGCATAACCTATTCGACACTCGACTCATTCATTCACGTTGGGGATCGATCAGACAGCGCTACGCGAACCAGAGCGTACATGTCCGTTCTTCAACTGACTTCTCGTCTCTCCTCAACAGCATGTTGCACGAGCTGCATTGTTCACACGCGCAGCACTACACGAAGAACGACATCGAATACTTTCAGCTGTTGGAGAGTTTTGGTAACCATCGGTCTGACGCAGATTCTCCTGCGTTCCGAAAAGCCGTCGGAAAAGGCTTTCGCGGGATCGGTGCCTTCACAGAACTTGATGGGAACGAACTGTTCGTCAGATGGGTACTGGATGGCAGTCCAGCCGACAGAGCCGGCCTCAAGGTTGGCGATGAGATCGTGGAGGTATTCGGTGTGAACAAAGAGGGACTTAGATGTCTCGCGTCACCAAACGCGAGCTCCGTCACCATGCACGTGAGGCGATCACGTCAGGTTCAGCAGTGGACAGAAGTCCAGATTCGCCCGATTCGACGGAAGGCCAGTGCGTGGTTCTACAACGCAGCCTCCAAGAGTGCGAAGGTCTTTGAACGGGCTGGAAGACGAATTGGCTATCTTCACTTATGGTCATCCTGCGGGGATGAGTATGAAGATCTGCTCCGAGAGCAGATTGGAAGGGGGATTCTGCAAGATACGGATGCACTGCTCCTGGACCTACGCGGGTTAGTGGGAGGAGCCAGTCCCTATTTGCTCAACGTCTTTTGTCCGAGCGCGCCCATGCTCGAATACACCTACCGAGATGGGTCACAAGAGCGCCTCGACTTTCAATGGCGAAAGCCCGTCGCATTCTTGATCAACGAGTACACAAGAAGTGGAAATGAAGTTCTAGCCCATGGGATTAAGAAGTATGGGATTGGTGAACTGGTCGGGACGCCGTCAGCTGGAGCAGTCTTGGCGGGACGTCCCTACCTGCTTCCCGATGGGAGCGTACTCTATCTTCCGATTGCAGATGTCTCGGTTGATGGACAACGACTTGAGGGAAATCCCGTACAACCCACTATACCCACTGACTTTGTTCTTCCCTATGCGAACGGTCATGACGGACAACTCGAGCGAGGACTCGATTTATTGTCGAAGCCTAACACTCTCTCATGACGCACCCCTGCGAACAGGTTCTTTAAAAGAAAACTGACCAGCCGGGATTTTTTGTACCACCTAAGGAAGTTAGACCGCCCTTACTTGACCCTGTCGGATGTGGCCCAGGGAAGCCCGAGCCTTGAGGCATCACGCCGAATAAGACTAAGGAGATAACTCCCGACGTTGAGATTCTGACCTGACAAGCGACGTTCCTTCACTTCTCCAATACGTCGCCAGATCATCGGATGTGGCACGCTGGCAATCGCACGCTTCCACCATTTCTCCCACACCTTTGGGTCCTTCCGTCGGCCGGACAGATCTAGCACGATGCTCAATAGCCTCGCGTTCGAAGCTTCTCGTTCCTCATCCTTCTCGGTACTACCCTCATCCGCTTGCTCAATGAGGAGGAACGGGTCGAGCTCTCGTCCAAGCTGCGGCAATTCACGCTGACTGGCTCCGACCATCTCTTCACGGAATTCTCGCGTTTTTTTATCCGTCGCCCACCAGGCTGGACCCGCCTCCCAAATGATCTCAAACTCCTTCCCCTCAGGCGTTCGAATCGGCACATATTCCCAGCGCGAAATAAATTCCTTTTCGAGCAACTCACGATGAGCGTCATCTAATTGCTGCTTTACCAGAGACAGGGCACTGTGTCGCTTGATCTGCCAATTCCGGACCAGTTCGGAATACTTTTGTGAAGCCGTTCCACGCCCAAGATAAAACATGTTGTGCAACAGTTGATGCAGCAGTTTTGTGATTGATCCATGAAGATCTCGAAAGAGTTCATGATCGATGACGATACAATTGCCAGACCGCAGGCTCATCCAATACCACGTGGCAAGCTCAACCTCGTATTTATCTGCCACAAAGCCATCCGCATTGACTTGCCCCGGCAACACTACCGTTTGAAAGATGTGAAAGACGATTCCTTTGTTCGAGCGAGGACGCTTCTCCGTTCCTCCTGATTCGCCTTCCTGTCGCCAATCCCGCCCGGCGCCAATCATCGTCCCGGCCATGCGTAGGAAGAACCGATCCATT
>JACOEF010000830.1 GCA_024998705.1 Nitrospira sp. | reverse complement strand
GCGTTCCACCTTCGTTGGAATATTCGGCAGCACCTTGGGCGACGCCCCATCCTCCAGCGGCCACTTGAATTCGAACTCGACCTGCTTCGTCACGTCGGCGACGGCCGGACCACCGATAAACTGCTTGTCTCTCCGAAACACCCCCACCACTTTATACTTCAACGGTGCGGGCTTCGAACGCGGGGACCCTTTCGTGAGCCAGACCCTGGCCTCGCTCCCAGCAGTCGACATCTCCTGCCAGGCACCTGCCTCACGGCCGCTCGGCACGAGCACTGCCCCTGCGAGCAGGAGTATCATCACGCGTGTCATGGGTTCACTCCCTCCGCAAGCCAGAGACGCCCTCTGGCGACCCTCCCTTATCCCGCGCAGCGGGATGCCGTCAGCCACCCACATTGGTATTCACGCGTCGCTCCACGGATACTGCCGCTCTCGCCAGGCGTCGAGACCACCTTCGAGCGGGCGCACACGGTGGATGCCTTTCTTTTTCAACAGAAACGCCGTCCTGGCGCTGGAGACTTCATTCGGGCAGGTGCAATACAGCACAATGTCGCGATCGCGAGGGATCTCGTGGTGCCGATGCTCGATCTCTTCCAACGTGAAGTTGATCGCACCGGGAATGGTGTCCGGATCGAGTTGCAGCGACAGGGGATGCCGCACATCCACCACGCTGATCGCCTCGCCCGCATCCAGCCGCTGTTTGAGCTCGTCCACAGAGATCTTCGACATGCGCAGATGACGGAGAAATTTCTGCCGGTGGTAGAACTTATAGCCGATGAATCCCGCCAAGCCGATGAGCAGCACCCCGAACACAAGTCCGCCCGCTTGATCCAACAGCCCGACGAGTTGCTCCAGTTGATTGCTGAATAACGCGCCGACTCCGGCGCTGATCGCCGCCCAGATCAACGTGCCCGCGACATCGTACAGTGCGAATGTCGTCACGGCCATGCCGACAATCCCGGCCAGCGGCGGCGCCACCGTGTTGAAACCGGGGATGAACTTGGCCAGCAACAGTCCACGTGGCCCGTACCGCTGAAACAGATTTTCCGTATCCCTCACGCAGGAATCCGGCTCAAGCGACAGGCGGCAGAGGAAGCCCAGCACCTTGCCGCCCTTGATGCGACCCAGGTAGTACCAGGCAAGGTCCGGCGGGAGCGCCGCGGCAACCGGCACCAGCAGCGCCGTGGCGAGACTCATTTTCCCGGCCCCGACGAGCGCACCCGCTGCGATGAGAAGAGGAATCGCCGGAATCGGCAAACCGGCCTGCTCGATGAAGACCACCCAGAACAGGACCGAAGCCCCGTGCTCGGCAAGAAATTGAAACATAGTCATGGCGGTCTCCTTCCAGCCACTCAAGCGCTGCGATACCGCGAGTATCGCGCAAACAGAATCGCGGCGAAGGGGAAGGCGAGGCCGAGTACCGCCTGGACAATCAACAAGATTCCCAGCTGACTATAGTCGTCGGGGGTCTGTATGGCGTTGGTCACCGGATCGCGCACCTCTCGAGTGACGACAAACAGCTCGTTAAGATACTTCGTCCCCAGCTGGCCGAGCGACAGCGCGAGGTTGGTGAAGGACGCCATCACGGCAAAATAGGTCGCCTTGAGATTCGCCGGCGCAGAGTTCGCGATCCAAGCCAGCATGGGGATCATGGAAATCTGGCCGAGCGGCGATTCCAACGCGGTATTCACCAGCGCAATGAACCGCGCATCGACCAGGCCTCCGGTCAAGGCCGCCGTCCACTCATGAAGCCCGTAATACATGCTGACAATGGGCAAACCTAAGAAAAAGGCCGCCACGGTGAGAAAACCCACCACATAAGCAATAGACCGCTCTGCCATGAATCGGCGGAATAGAAACATCCCCGCGAGCGTGAGGGCGCTGCCGATGAGCGACAAGACCGACAGGAACTGTTGATCGAACTTCAACTGATCGATCATCCACCAGGTCGCCCCTTCGCCGGGTCCCGGAACGGCACGCAACACGAAGACCACCAGCGCGGTGCCTACGAGCACATGCCTCGCGTCGGGAGCCAGCTCACGGGTGAGGCGTACCATCAGCAACGCGACGATGGCCATCGACCCGGCGAACACTATTTCTTCACTGTAAGCAAAATCTGCGACTCCGACCGTCAGGGTAAAAAGCACGAAGGCCAGACTGCCCCCCAG
>JACOEF010000057.1 GCA_024998705.1 Nitrospira sp. | reverse complement strand
GCCGACGTCAACTTCGTACGAGGCGCATCTATTACGAAGCGCCTGGGTCATACACATCATTGCCCCAGTAATCGCACCCGGCTGAGCCGCAGGGTGGTCCCCCTTCATAGGGCGTGTTCACCGTGAAGTCCGGGACGCTGATGGGACGTTCGGTGTTGGCGCCCAGTTCGATGGGCGAACTCAACGCAGTTGTTTCATTCGATCCGTTCGGTCTGACGCTCAAGACAAAGTTGTAGATCTCGTCAGCCGCCACGTCATTGATGCCGTGTCGGCGATCCATCAACATCTTGAGGAGGCGGTCGGTTTCCATCTTCGCGGTCTGCTGATCTCCTCGGTCCAGACCTGTCTTGATGCGGTCGAGCTTCTGGAAGTAAGGAGCGAAATCTGAGGTGGGGTAGTTCGCCTTCTCGAACGCCACCATGTTCCACACATCATCGATCCACGTCTCGCTCGCGAGTGCCGTGCCACCGCATAAGAGTGCGAGGGCACAGCTTGCCGGTAGAATCACTCGCATGCTGTGTTGTAGGTTATTCCAGTTCATGACGGTACTCCTTTCGGAGCGTGCGGGTCGATGCGAACGGCTTGATCTTTGCGGCCCGTTTCATCGGCTCGCCAAGGGTGAACAATGCTCCTGCCGCGAATGGAACGGCGGTGAACGGGCATCTGAAGCCAATGCGTTGACCATTGTAGGGATCTCTTCTCAGAGGTCTGCCTGGAACGATGTGATTGTACGAGTGGGTCAAGGTGTGCGTTATTCCCGTCGAGAGTGATTTTGCCTACACCGTTTGGGCGATGAGGAATGGATGGGTGCTGTCACGTATACGGTGCGGGATTTTTCCGAGGCAGCCGTAGGAATGGTTCCGCGATGAGTGGGAGCACTGTGGTAGAGTAAAAATAGTTGTCGCATCGAACTATGGAAGAGACCATGACGACCTCTAGCCATCATCTCCTCTCGCTGTCCCGGTTCGAAATCTCTCCCGAGCGGGGTTTTCTGCCGACCACTGACCCGCTTGAGCAGCTGCCTGATGAGACCGTTCTGAATCAGATCGGCGCGGAACTCCCGAAATTCCTCACGGCCCGACAATTTCGACATTTCGTCCAGGACCATCATGCGGTCATGGGCCCGGTGGCGGATGACTGGGGCCTCGATGTCTTTCGTTGCGCGATGCGCACCCTCTCCTATGCCGGTCATGCGTACGTCTGGGAAGATCCAGACCATCCCGCAGCTAGACTCCCGGCGAGTCTGGCCTGCCCCTGGTATCTGGTGGCGCAGCAGCTTGGTCGACCGCCGGTGCTGTCCTATGCCTCCTATGCTCTGCACAATTGGCGGCGTCTCGATCCGTTACAGCCTATTGAGTTGGGCAATGTCGTGCTCCTGCAGAATTTTCTGGGAGGTTTGGACGAAGAATGGTTCGTCCTGATTCACATCGATATTGAGGCTAAGGCGGGAATGGGGTTGGCCGGATTGGTTCAGGCGCACAATGCGGCGCAGGACGATAGGCCGGACGAGGTGCTGCAAGGGTTATGTGCGTTGGCCGCTGCGCAGGAAGCGATGCGGGAGACGCTGCTTCGCATGCCCGAGCGTTGTGATCCGTATATTTATTACAGCCGGGTGCGGCCCTACATCCATGGCTGGAAGAACAGTCCGTCATTGCCTCAGGGCGTCGTCTACGAAGGGGTCGTAGACTACGCGGAGCGGCCGCAACAATTCCGCGGCGAAACCGGCTCGCAAAGCTCGATTGTGCCGGCCCTGGATACCGGCCTGGGAATCCCTCATGCTGATGACCCGCTGACGCAGTACCTCGTGGAGATGCGTGACTATATGCCTCCGCGCCACCGGGCGTTCCTGACGGCGCTCGAAGCGCGCACGGATGAGCAACATCGTCCGCTGCTCTACGGGTATGCGCGCGATCGTAAAACAACGCATCCCGAACTATGGAAGGCCTTTTGTGCCTGTGTGGAGTTACTCGCGCAGTTTCGAGACATTCACATCGGGTACGCCGAGCGGTATATTTTTCAGCAGCACCAGTCACACGCCAGCAATCCCACCGCCGTCGGTACCGGCGGGACGCCCTTCATGCCCTATCTGAACAAGCATCTCGAAGAAACGAAGCGGTTCACGCTCGATTGAGTCTCAGGCCTGGTCTCTTTACACCCCCTCGTTCTGCAGTGGAATAATGGACCCAGACTTCGTACACTGCGCGGAGCATCACGATCATTTATGCGAAAACCTGGCGAGCCTATCTACCTCTGGATTCATCTGTTTGCGTTACTACTGGTCATTGTCGCGACAGTGGTCTTGCCGCGCGCGGCCGAGTTTTTCGTCGTCCCGCTGAGTTTCGGCACGCGTGCTCTCGCAGGGGTGGGCATTGCCGTGGTCGGTGGGATTGCGTTGTACCTCCTCTATAATTCATCCGCCCGCAATGAGCCCTAGCGGGACGCCGAAATATCTCGCTCAAGATCCCAGCCCCTGAGCCGATCGTGTCTTGTCCGTAACGCATTCGACATCCCTCGCTCAATCCAGCCGAAGTTGTCCAGTCTGCTCAGTCGATTGCCTGTTATGATTCAGATACGCCTCGCCCATGGAGTAAGCACCATGGTGTGGACCAAGTTTGTGTGCAGCGGGTTGAGTGCCGGATTATTGAGTGGTTTTCTTCTGCTGTGCGCCCCCTCCCCTACTCAGGCTGAATGGTATGCGGCCGCGCAGCTGGGTGTGAACTTTGTCGATCCCCTTCGGAATGTCCGTGGAAGCGGATCGCTGGCCGGTCTGGACGCTCCCAACTTCAACCTGAAAACGAGCCCTGCCTTCG